>JBAZOP010000002.1 GCA_041648665.1 bacterium
GATGGGGGGATCGCTATGGGGTGGGGACAGGGGGAGCGCGCGCTTCTGATGGGGGCCGCGACCTGCCCGCATCGGAGGAGAGGGGCGCCCTGGGATCAATAGGAGAGGGCAGCTCGACGCCTGGTCAGCAGGACGTGGGCGAAGGACTCCGTGCGCAGGAGGGCGCGGACCTGCTGGCGGGCGGCCCGGGCGCGGAGGGCGCGGTGCTTGGTCGCGCCGCGGGTGAGGTAGGAGTGCCGGCGCTTCGCGTCCCGGCCATCCCGGTGCAGGATCGAGTTCCAGTGATCGTCGTAGCTCCACCACTGCCGGATCGTGCGCGCCATGGGGGTTCCCTCCTGTGCAGGCCAAAGGATAACGCAGGTGGCCGCGCGAGGGAAGCCACATCTGGCAAGGGGCAGATCAGTGAGCGTACATCCCGTTGTAGAGGCGGTGGCATCACGCCTGTTCCTCCACGCGATCGAACTCTCTACTATAGGCCCGCAGCCGCCCCTGGTCGGAGCATGCGCAACAAAGCCCGCGGCGCGGGAGGTCGCTCCACAACGAGGGGCGAGGCCCCAGCCGGCTCCAGCGGTGCGTGTTCCGTATGGCATCCCACGCCCCCTGGGGGGTCGCCGCGTGGACGCTGAGCGATTGCCCGCAGTTCGTGCAGAAAAACGTGTAGCAGTGCTCCCGGCGCGGGATCCCTGCCGCGTGGCGGGCCAGCAGGGATAGCGGCTTGCCCTCGCTCAGGCGGCGCAGGCCCTTCTCCGCGATCTGGCGCACTCGTTCCCGCCCAATGTCCTCCGCCGCCCCCACCATCTCCAGGGTCCAGTCCGCTTCTGGCGACGCATCCGGCGGCGGCGTGAAGCCGTACAGCCGTTGCAGCACCGAACGCTGACGCTCGGGCAGCATTTCCAGTGCGAGATCCACGGTAACGCGCTGCTCACGCCTGGCAAGCACCTCGTCCGGCCCCGGAAGAGTGCAGGTGCGCTCCCCCACCCCCATCCGGCCCAAGTCAGCCGCGTCGAAGCAGCCTTCCCCCGCCGCGCGCTCCACCGCCAACACCGCAGCGGGCCACAGCTCGTCCGCCCCCACCCCGTGATAGTCCACGATCTTTTGAGCCGAAGGCCGCAGTTCGCCCGTTCCCCTGGCGAATGGGGCCAGCCGCAGCCCCTCGTAGTCCAGGTACAGCTGGTAGGCGATCCCTACCGCGGCCGCGAACGCCCGGGGAGACAGCCCGAGCTGCTCCCGCCGCTCGATCAGCTGGTTATTGCGCAGCCGCACCGTCACCCGGAAATCCTTGATACGCTTGGTCATCATGCCCCCATTCTACACGGTTGCGCCGCGTTTGTCAAGCGGTGTGGGGGTCAGTCGCCGGCGCAGCCAGGAGCCTGCCGGTGGATGGGAGAGGTGCCATGGCAGGCGACGAACCGGGCCACGTAGCCGGCGCCCACGTCCTCCAGCCCCTTCAGGAAGGGGAAAAAGTGGGGGTCGCCGTGGAGACCGAGCATGCCGCTCTGGACGCCCTCCTCGCGCTGGAGGATGAGGCCCACGAGGTACCCCCTCACCAGGTCCTGCAGCATCCTGCCCATGCTCCCCTGCATGTCGGCGCGCTCGGTAGACGACAGCTTTCCATTCCCCAGCCGATCCCGCGCGCGATCCACGGAGTCGGTGAACTCCGCGGCCAGCAGCTCCGCGGCCTGCCGCACCTGTTCCGACCGTGGAGCGGGCAGGAGCCCCGCCTCCAGCTCCTCCACGCGCCGGGTCAGGCGCGCGACCTCCGCCGCCAGCGCCGCCTTCGTCTCCTTCTGCTGTGCCATGGCAATCCCTCCTTCGTTGGGTTGCGATCGTTTGTCAATTAGGCTCGGTGGCATGCCACGCACCTCGCGCACACGTGTTCGCTGCTGGGCCTCGCGGCCAGCGAACGCCACCCGACGGACCGCTCGATCCCGGTGCCCATCTGGTGCCCAGACCCCGGGGTTGGGACTTTCAAAGGAATCCCACTTCCTTTATTGGGGAACCTCATCACGATCCAGCACAGCTTCGATGGCCCCACGTTGGGATTTTAATAGAAATCCCACTTCTCTTGCTGTGGCACGTCTCGCGCGGCATTCTGACCGGCGAGGCCGGTTGGGATTTCAAAGAGATCCCACTTCTCTTGTCAGCTCCACCGCGGCTCAGGACGGTACCGAGGATCCCTCGCCAGTTGGGATTTCTGAAGAATCCCACTTCTCTTGTCGGTATCCTCTCGCGGATAGCCCGCTCATCCCGCTTTGTTGGGATTGAAAAGGAATCCCACTTCCGTTGTTTGGTTCACGGGTGACTTCCGTTTGATGCGCCTACGTTCGTTGGGACTGCGGAGAGATCCCACTTCTCTTGTCGCCTCCTGTCATCAGCCCACCACAGTCGAGCCCTACCTGGTTGGGATTTCAAAGATATCCCACTTCTATTGCTGGCCGCAGCACCATCATTGTCTTGCCCACGCCACCCGCGCCAATGTTTGGATCGAAAAAGAATCCAACTTCTCTTGCTGGTCCCCACGGTTGCCGCGTGGTCCGAGTTTTCCGAGTCTATGTTTGGATCGAAAAAGAATCCAACTTCTCTTGCTGGGCGAGCGTAGCGGCGAAGTGGACGCTCCTGCCGAAGCGTTGGGACTTCAGAGGAATCCCACTTCCATTGCTTGGAGAAAGTGGAGGATACAGCGCTCGTCGTGCTCCCTGTTGGGACTTCGTTTGGACTTCAAAGAGTCCCACTTCTATTACTTGGCCGTGTGCGCGAGCATGCGGGGAGGCGGCGTTGGGATTTTCAAGGAATCCCACTTCCGTGATCCGCCGCGCGGAGCACGGGACCGCTCGCGTTCCATTACTGCTTCTTGGGAATCAGAAGGAATCCCACTTCTCTTGTCTGCACGGGGGGAGCGGGATCGTGCGTTTGGATTGGAAAAGAATCCAACTTCTATTGTCAAAGAGCTACGATCTCGTAGCTGCCGCGATCACTCCGTCGGGGGCTGCGCGGGGCTGCCCGCCTCCGGGAGCCGCTTCTTGTGCCGCCCGCGCTTCGCCCACTTCGCCTGGCGCGGCTGGCGCGACACCTCCTTGCCGGCCGCCTTCGCGTGCAGGGCCAGCATGTTGCGCACCGCGTTGGCGTCCTGATCCCAGGTGCTCCCGCAGTTCTCGCAGGTGTGGTCGACCTGGGGTGCCGCATCCCAGCGCCCCTCGTGCCCGCAGACGTGGCAGCGCTGGGTGGTCATGGCCGGGTCGATCTTGACCACGCGCCCCCCCCGCGCGTGGAACGCCTGGGTCAGTGCCAGGCACAGCTCGGAGGTGGCCGCCGCCCGCTGCTGCCAGCGCGCCTCCTTGATCTCGGCCTCCTCCGCGGCCAGCGGCTTGTGCTTCTGGGTCGCCCGCTTGTCGAACGCCTCCAGGACCAGCGTGTCGTAGCGCGTGGCCAGATCGCAGGCCAGTCGGCGGTACTGATCCAGGCGCCGCCGCATGCTCTTCGCGCGCTGGTGCTCCTCCCATTGCCAGAGGTGGCGGTCCTGGGATCCCCACGCCTCCAGCAGCGAGAAGCCCTGCTCATCGCCGTCCCACCGCTCGTCGCGCCACGCGCGCAGCAACGCGGAGAACCGCCGGGGGCTGCGCCACTGGGCCAGCCCCACCGTCTCCTCCCGGAACCACTCCGGGAGCCCCGTCCGCTCCATCCAGGCCCGCATCTCGGCGATCATCGCGTTCTGCCGCTTGTCCCGGATCGACGCCAGGTCCTCCACCTTGCGCAGGCCCGACACCACCGCGGACACGCCAGGCGGGATGCGCTCGCGCGCTCGTCCAACGCCGCCGCCACCGCCCGCTGGGCCATGCGCCGGTCGATCTCAATCTCCTTGTGCGCGTTCTTGTAGTCGTGCGTCTTGCGCATCACCGCGTCCACCAGGTCAGCTTCGCGCGTGGGAGGCCGCAGCCCGTACACGTACACCTTCGTTTTCATCGATGGACCTCCTTGTCGATGCCGCGCCACGATCAAGCCCCATTGTTACACGGTTCGCGACCGTTTGTCAAGCTATTTTCCAGCCCCGCGTCCGCGCAGGCCCCGCGATCGCCGCGCCAAGACTCGCGCACACTTGTGCGCGTTTGATCCATCTCCGCTCACATCGTGCTGGCGATCCTCAATCACTCCCACCAGCTCCCATCCGTGGGCACCTTGCACCCGCGGTAAAACTTGCTGCGACGGCTCGGCATCCGGCCGTTCACCAGCATCTCGGAGAAGAGGTTGGGGTGGTTGCAAAGTCTCCGGCTTATTCCCACCTCGGGCCCCCAGATGGCCACGCGATCCCCACGCCGGTACCCCTCCTCCTTGATCGTCTCCAGCACCGTGAAGATCACGGCGGTGCGCCACGCGTCGTCCACATGCGCTGGGCACCAGACTCGGAAGCGGGACCGCGGGAACTTGAAGTCTCCAATGTGCACCGGCACCGTGGCCGTGCACCCCGGCGACGAGCAGCGATGATCATAGCAATCGCACATGACGCCTCCTTCTGGCGCGCCTCAGTCGTCCTCGTCCTCGATGGCGCTGACCACATCCTCCAACAAGAGGTAGCGCAGGACCTCGCCGTTCCAGCGGGTCACGGCCTCCGCCGGACCGAACGGCTGCTCGATCCGGCCGTCCTCGGAGACGCTGCACACGAGGAACGGGTCCTCGATCTCGCTGCCGGACACCTCCACCTGCGCGAAGAGCAGCACGTCGGTCGGCACCGGCTCATCCTCTGGGCGAATCCACTTCATGATCGCGATCCTTTCTCGATCTCAATTTGATCAGCCTTCTTCCGCGCCGCTTGCAGGGCCTCGTAGAGCTTAGGGCACTGCCCGCTGGGCGACTCCTCGTCCCATAATCGGTCGAACTCGTCCCAGCCGACCTCAAACGGGGCAAACCACGGGAAGCGGTCCGTCACCCACGATAGTTGTCCGCGCCACTCCGGGAGCAGATCCAGCAATGCCCGGCACCGCCGGTAATCGTCCGGGTCGTGCGGGTAGTCGAATCTGCTGCCGCCCCCACCCGTTATGGCCGCGTAGATCGTCAGGCTGCTCGTCCCCGTATCCCCTCGGTAGCGCCACCAGTTCGCGCGGCGAGAGACGGGCTCCGAGAGGGGGGGGCGATCCGGGTACTCCCCGCCCAGCCCAATCTCGCGCGCGCCGCACGACGGGCACGCCACCGCGCGCAACGAGGCGATCGCCACGTCCAACGGCGCATTGATCACGATCTCGGCATCAAACACGGTGCCGCACTTGAAACAGGTACTCCGCTGCGATTCGATGTTCATTGCCCACCCTTCCTATGTCAGTTCCAGCCGCCAACCCCCGATGCCCACCCGCACCAGCAGCAGCGTGCGCTCCACGCCGTCCACCTCCACGCACACGGGGGCCCGCGGCAGGATGATCCACTCGAAGTGCCCCAGCTGATCCTCCGGGCAGGGCAGCACCGTGCTACCCTCGGTAAAGGCGCAGAACGGGCAGAGGAAGTCGAACTCGCCCGGCTTCAGGCCAAACATCGTGCCGTCCTCCAGCATCGCGAACACGGCCCCATGCCCGTTGAAGCCAACCGGGTACACGCGCGGGTCCAACGCAGGCGGCATGGGAGACAGCGGGGAACCGAACCTCCATGTTGCGGCCGTCGTCTCCGGGATCGGCACCTCGGAGGCCACGGGGCGGCGCACCTTGACCTGCAAGCTCAACGTGGGCAGCGTGATGATCATCGATCCACCTCCGATATCTTACCGGCTCTTGTGCGTTTTGTCAACCATGCTGCTCGCCTCCAGCACGCGGTACTCCCAGCGGCGCCCGTCGACCAGGCGCGCCTGCAACCCGGGCACGCTGCGGCGGCCCTCTGGCGGCATCGTGCGCTGGCGCCGCAGCGTGGCAGTGATCACAGCCGCCGTGGACTCGGGCAGGTCGGGGCGCCGCAGGTCCCGGCGGATCACCTCCAGGATGCCCGCCGCGGTCATCCAGTGGGACGCCCGCTTCCGCAGCACGGCCGCGCACACCGCCAGGTGGGAGCCGTCATCGGGATCGCCCTGGCCCGCGCCGATGTCCTCGATCGGCCCCGCATCCACCGGGTCCGGCGCCAGCTCCACGGGGCGCCGCGGGCGCGGCGCGGATGCAGCTGGGAGCGCCTGGTGCTGGGGCTCCCTGTGCGCCGCGCACGCTTCATCCAGGCACACGATGCGGCCAGCGCGCCCCCGCGTGGCGGGAAACCCGCACACGGGGCACCGGGGGCCGCCCTGGGGGTCCTGCGCCGCACCCTCCGCCGCCACCGCGCTCCGCCGCCGATCCACGCGATCGTCGGCCAAGCGATAGCGCATGCGGGGGTTGCGGGGCGCCATATCGGGATCGCGCAGGACCACGCCCGCCTTGGTCAGCGCCGCCAGATCATCGCTCCCGCGGCTGCCGATCAGGGATGGATCCACCTCGTCCAGCTGCCCCCGGGTCCACCAGCGTCGCTCGGGGTGGGCGCACATCACGGCCAGCACGCGATCCCCCCGCACGCGCTCGCGTCCCTTCTTCTTCGGCGTGCCGAGCGGTGTCGGTATGGAAGCCGGGATCGCGGGTCGAGACCGCCCGTGCACCGCAGGATCTTTAGCCTTTTCCGGTGTCGGTGATGGTTTCGAGACCACGTAGGGGACGGGATCATCGACGGGCCCCCCTTGGCGCGTCCCGCAGGTCGGCGAGGAGCAGGTGAACGCACCCGTCGCGGGGTCAGCCTCGCACGGAGCGCCGCACAGCCCGCAGCGCTTCTCCGTGGGAGGAACCACTGGGGGGGGAGGCAGCACGGCCGGATCCTCCGCGGTCGGCTTGGGCAGGCGCCCCAGCATGCGCTCCAGGCGCTGCACCAGCGCCGTCACATCCACCGTGATCGTCACCAGCACCCGGTCGTCATCGCGCATGATCGCTCCCTTGCGCGAACACGTGTTCGCACTATCGCGCCCCGTCAGAACTCTATCCCGCATGCCTCGCAGCGATGCTTGACCATGTCTGCCGAGCGGCACATGGGGCACACCGCGGGCGCCTCGGGCGCGGGGCGGTCGTGCTGCCCCTCGGGCCGGTACCCGGTGCACACGTGCACGCCCAGCTGCGTCAGCGTGCAGCGGACCCGGGAGGTGTAGTCGCGACCGTTCAGGTAGGTAATGCGAGGACGCGTGAGCCGCGCGCAGGTGCACCGGCCGTCCACGTTCCACCAGCAGTCGTTGACGCCGTCCCGGATCTCGATCCCGTGCATTTCACATCTCCCCGTCGCGGGCGCCGCACAGGCAGAGGTGGCCACGGCACGCCTGGCCCCGCACCTCGCGCACGTGCTCCGCGCAACACCGCAGGATGGAGATCGCTACTCCCACGTCAACGCCGCCCTCCGGGGGCACCAGCGCGGACAACATCCCAGCTGCCATAACAGCCGCAGCCTCCCCGCGTCCCATCTCCTGGCCATCGCGACCCACACTGCGCAGGTACACCGCGTCGCCACCGTCCGGATCCGGCTCGGTCCACACCGTGACCACGTCGGCCCCGGGGCCCGGGGCATTCTCTGCTGGGGATTGAGCTGCGCGCCCGCACGCCGCCTCCACTAGCCCCTCCTCGTCCAGCAGCCGGCGCCCCAATGGGCTGCGCCAGAACAGATCCTGGGTATCCTCCAGTGCCTCGATGCACCAGCCGAGGGCCCGGAGCGCGCGCTCCCGATCCTGCTGCACCCACGCTTCGCCGTCCGCGCACCGCAGCGCGAACTGCACCGTGTCCGGGTCTGACACGCAGGTCGCTGCGATGTGGGCCAATCCCTCCCGCATCCGGTCAACCTCTGCCTGGAGCACGCGCTCGCGCTCTGCCCCCGCTGCCTGCTCCCGCTCCAGGCGCTCGATCCGCAGCCCCAACCGGCACCGCGTGCACGGCGTCTGGAACGACGGCTCACCGCACAGCTCGCACTTCCCATCCAACATGTCCCTACTCCTCCTGCATCCTCATCGGCACGCAGCGCACCGCGTACTGACTCGTTACAATCAGCGCCCCGTCCTCGGATCTGCCCTCCCGCGCCACGCATCACCCAACTGTGAGGCCGCCTCGCAGACGGCATCTCGCACCGCTACGGTCACGAATGCCAGCAGCAGCACGAGCAGCACAGCCGGCGTCAGCAGCACGACCAGGAGGCGCCGCGCCCAGGTGGTCCTCCAGTAGCAGATCGGCGTCATCGATGCGGCCTTCCATCGGCATGGGACGCCGCGAGATGCGCCTCCCGCTGCGCCGCGAGCACGCATTGCACCGCGCACACCACGTCCGGTGGCAGCTTCCACAGGCCCTGGCCACCGCGGCACGGGATCGGGCCCGCCAGCGGCATCAGCGTGCCCACCACCCAGCCGTACGGCCCGATGAACCACGGGTCCGCCCGCATCGGATCGTCCCGGTCGAGAACCGCGTGGACCACCCGGTCGAACGTGACCACCGCCACGACGCCGCCCGGGCTGTCGGCGTCCGCCGGAGGCGTGTACCCGCACTCCCGGGCCATCCACAGGGCCCCCTCCCGATCGTACCTGCGGCCGGCATGCAGCGCGATCGGCCTGCCCCAGTGCCGCGCCGGGAGCGCCCACCGCCGGTTCTCCACCCGCTTACCACCGTGGACCATGGCCTGATCCCAGGGGCGCCACAGCGTCAGTGCCAGCATCTCCGCTACTCCTTCCCCGCGAGGGCGGCGCGGAACATCTCCAGTTGCTCTTTCGCTTCGTAGCAGACTCCGGCCTCCTCAAACTGATCGAGGTATTCCGCGAACGCCTCTGCGCTCTCCCGCCGCAGCCGCTCCACCTCGGCCTCCAGTCCGTCACGTCTCTTCCGTCGCTCGAACGTCCCGTGCTCGATCGCCGTCATGGCCTCCGCCGCCGTCTGCACCGGGAACGGCCCGAACTCCTCGTCGGCGAAGACCACGACCCGCGCCGCCACATCCTTCGCCTCGTCCAGCGCCAGCAGCACCCGCCCGTGCTCCTCGCGGAACTCCCGCAGCAGGGCGCCAGCCGCCGGGTGCATCTCGTCGAGGTCTTCCTGAAACCGGTCCAAGCGGGCGGTCAGGTTCTCGTTGCTCATCTTCGTCCTCGCTTCTTCCGCGCCTTGCATCGCGCGAGGCCATCCCAAGCACCCCTAAAATACCACACTGGCGCTCGTTTGTCAACCGACATCTGGCCGAGGGCCGCACAGGCGCTCCACGACGCACTCCTCGACGAACGCCACGAAGCGGCGCAGGTCTTCGTCAGCCCGGCCCGTCGCGTCGTCGATCGCCAGCTCCATGCCGGATCCGCGGCGTCCCAGGTTGGTCCCGTTCAGCCGGTCGAACTCCGCCACCAGCTCGGGCATGCTCGCAGCCAGGCACAGGCAGCGAACGCGCTGGACCTCCCAGGCTGCCCGCGTCATCGGCGGGGGCCGCTCCGCACAACTACCTTGGCACTCCGCGCACACGTGTTCGCCTCCCAACCGAAGCCAGCTCCATGCGGGCCCTCGATTCGCACCCCCCATCCTACCTGATTATCGCGCGTTTGTCAACGGACAACTTCAAGAAGCGGCGGCGGAGTCAGTGGGCGGCGCCCGACGCGGCCTCCTCGGCCTCCTCGGGATCGATCTCGTCTGGATCGCCCTCCTCCGCTTCCTCCTCGGCGTTGATGGAATCGAGCAGCTCCTGGCCGTACACGATCTCGCGCTCCTCCGTGTCGTAGGCCACCAGGCGCAGCCCGATGACGCTCTCGACGCCAGAGAGGTAATCCTGCACGGTCTCGATGCCGTTGTTTCCCGCCAGGTACTCCGTGCAGATCAGGTCGAACAGATACGCCCGGCGATCCTTCGACGAGTCGCACCCGGCCGCCTTGGCGGCCACCGCCAGCGCGCGGTCGTAGTTCGCCGCCATGGCTGGCGTCGGGCGCCCGATGATGTAGTTGGCCTGCCGCTCGCTGCCCGCGTCGGCCCCCACACCGTCAGGGTCGGCCGCAGCATCCTTGGCCTGTTGATGCAGCATCGTGTCGATCTCCATGACGGTGCGCCCCTCCAGCTTGACGCGCCACTCCGCCGCGTTCTCCGCGGTCACGTAGCCGACGAGCATGCGGGCCTTCGTGTAGGTGAGGGTTCGGTACCACGCCTGGGCGTTCTTGGGCAGCGTGCAGAGCCACTCCTCGGTCTTGACCAGCTGCTGCGCCTTGCGGATATGGAAGTCCAGCTCCTTCTCCACGTAGTCGCGCCAGCTGCTGTAATTCCACCCATGGTAGAGCCCCTCCCGGTTGATCTGGAGGAGCGCCGCGGCCATCTCCCAGCTGTTCTTGTCGCCCTGGTCCCGCAGCACCTGCACATGCCGCCGCAGCTCGCCATGCTGCGCCTCACCCTCGGCGCTGCCGTCCACCTTGCCGAGCACGACCAGCTGGCCGCCGGGCTGCACTTCTGCGGCCTCGCCCTGATCCTGTTCCGTCCGATCCTTCACTTGCTCCTTCGCCATGTTCGCATCTCCTCGTGTGAAGCCGGAGCGCCTCCGCAATCACGTAGGCGTCGGCAATGTTGTGGTCCTCGAACTCGTACCCACGCTGCGCCAGGGCCGGAATCACCGCCACCTTGGGCAGGTTGCCGCGCCCCAGCACGGATTTCCGTGCCGTGCTCACCGGGATGCGCACGGGCTCCACGCCAAGCGCCAGCCACAACTGGGTCTTCACCACGCCGCCCAGCTCGCCCAGATCCACCAGGGCGCCATTGCGACGGCTGAATGCGTAGTCCTCCACCCCCACCGCCAGCGAGCCCTCCGCCTGCGCCGCCCGGGCCACTCGCAGCACCGCCTCCGCGATGACGATGAGGCGCTCGATGCGCTCGCGCTCGTGCACGCCCCGGGTCAGATCGCTGCCCACCCGCGCCATTGCCACCACGGCACCCTCCGCATCCAGCACGCACAGGCCCGTGCCGGTCAGGGACAGGTCCAGGCCCAGGTAGCGCGCGGGGATCAAGCGGCCGCCTTTCGCGCGTCGAAACAGAGTGCCTTCCCTGGGCACTTCCGCGCCCGCTTGTCGCTGCGGATGCGGCAGCCCTCGGGCAACGGGGCTGGCAGGGGCGCGCCCGCCAGCTCGCCCTCCACCGCGGCCACGCACGCCAGCGCCCGATCCTCCAGCCAGCGGATGGTCGGCTCATCGCGCGGGATCACGTGCTCCGCGATGGCCTTCACGAGGTCGTCCTCGCCCTTGGCCACGTAGGTCAGGCGCGCCCAGGAGAGCCCGCTCATCCACAGGTAGATCTGCACCTGGGGCAGGTGATCCTCCCGGGGGTGCCCTCCCGCCCTGGGGTCCACCTGACGGAACAGGTCGGCCCGGATGCTCTTCAACTCCCACACCTCCGGCGGCACATCCCCCCACCCCAGCACGGCGTCCCACTTGCCCACGACCCGGCACGCCGGGATGCGCCCCTTGGGCTCCACAAAGCGCCAGCCCATCCCCTCCGGGCGGGGCCCCCACCCGCGCTCCACCCACGGCCCGGTGCCGGGCGTGGGCGCCCGCTCCACGGTGTCGCCCTGGGTGCGCTCCCACGCCCCCTGGAGCACGGGCCCCAGGCCGGGCAGCAGCTCATCCTGGAAGGCCCGGTGGTAACCCGTGCCCTGCGCGAAGGTCCACAAAAGCTGCCCATCCACCGGGTCGCGCAGCTCCCGCCGCGCCCGCACCGCCAAGGCGCACAGGCGCGGACACCAGTGCGTCACATTGCTGGCCGACAGCCAGAAGTCGATGTCCGCCGCAGTGCGCGCCCCCTCCGGGACCACGATGGCCTTGTCGGGCCGCTGGAGAGCACGCAGGGCATCGGCCATCCGCGTTGACACCTCACCACGGGGCGGATCGATAGCCGCCCGCATCACGTTTCCGAGCATGCTTTTCCCCTCCTAGCGATCAATCAACGTAGACGCGCTCGGGCTCCGGCTGCGGAGCGGGCACGTTCAGGTCCTGGAGCCGCTCCGCGATGTGCTTGTCCATCTCGTCCACCCGCAGCTGCAGCCGGTACAGCTGCGCATCGTCGGAGAGGCCGGGGTAGAGCCGCAGCAAGTGGCCATGCCACTCCGCTGGGGATCCGAAGCCGTCCATCTGGCACAGTTCCGGCGTGCGCCGCATGGCGCCGACTGTGATCGGCCGCACCGACACGATCGTGGCGACGGCGAACGGCACCTCATCGGTGGCTGGGGGATCGGCGTACTCCGACGACAAGATGATCTGCGCGCCGACCTGATGCGGGCACCCGCTGGGGTACCGACGGGTCACGCTGCGCGCGCCACCCTCCTGAATCAGCTTGGTCTCGTTGCGTGTGAGCCTGAACATCCTGCCTCCTCTGAAATGCGAACACGTGTTCGCGTCAACAGGTTCCCATCCTACCTCACCGCGCCCCGAAAAGCAAGGCGCGACAAACGCCATGAAGGCACTTATGGGCCAGCATCCGCGCCGCCATCCCCGTAGGGCTCCTCCGCCAGCACCGGGCGCCCCGCGGCCAAGGCGGGGGCAGGATCCGCTGTTGATGCCTCCCCGACCGGCGCTGCAGGCGCGGCCACTGGCGCCACGGAGCAGTACTGCTCGAACTCATCGCTCTTCATCTTGGCCAGCACGGTCAGGGACGTGGCCACGGCAGCCACCACGGCCGTCGAGATGCCCAGGCCCAGCTGCCAGTCCTCGTCGTCCGGGAAGGCCGTGGCGAGGCCGCCCGCGCCGCTCAGCGCGCCCCCCAGCGCGGCCCCCCAGGTCGCCGCGTCCCGCTGGTCCAGTAGCCGCTGGCAGCGGTCCGCCGTCCAGCTCGTGGCGAACGTGTCCCCCTGCGGCGCCGTCGGCAACACCCGGGCCACCCCACCGCACGCCACCAGCAGCCCTGCTACGATCCCGATCATCAATGCGCGCATGCGTCCTCCCGTGGCGAACACGTGTTCGCTGCTATAGCTCCGCTCCCGGGGGCGGCCCCCATGCGCGCCCACTCCACTCGTAGATCCGGTCCACCTGCTGCGGGGTGAACCGCCAGCGCACGCCCACGTTCCGGTCGGCCCAGGCCCGCGGCGTGTTGCCGCGCTCCTCGGCAACCGCGCACCAGTCCGCCACCATCTCGGCGAGCCGGGAGGGAGGCATGCGGGTCGCGTCCACGATCTGGGCTGGCGGCGCATCCCGATCCGTCGGGTTCAGCAGCGCGGTCCGACGCAGCTGCCAGTACTCCGGGTGGTGGTCGTTCGTCAAGATGTGGCGCTCCGTGGCCGCCTGTATCGCCGCGTCCAGCCCCGCCGGGGCCGCGAAGGGCACCCCGCGCTCCTGGCACCGGTAGCGCCACGTCAGCCAGACGTAGGGCGTACGCTCGGGATGGGCGAACTTGGACGCGTCGTGGCGCGCTACCCGGCGCAGCAGCAGATCGGCCAACGTCGGATCGTAGCCGCGCAAGTACGCCGCCAACCGGGCCGCGTACCGCTGGACCAGCAGGATGTGCCGCTCCGTGCGGGCCACGAAGTGCGCCTCCATCTCCGCCGTCGGCGCGGGAATCGACTGGCTCTCATCCATTTGCATCGCCTCCTCCAGCGATAGCTTGTCCACGATTACACCTCTTCCATGGCTTCCTCGCCATCGACCAGGATGGCGCACGGCAGGTTCCAGTCACGGATCACGCTCGCGATGCCGCCCTGTCCCTGTAGCACGTTGATCACGTCCTGCGTCGTGGGGTTCTGCTATCTTTCTGGTGCGCGAAGGTGCGCACCGGCCAGTTCCTGCTTCTTCGAGGGCGGTTGCACGCGCACACGTGTGCGCGCCAGGGCCACCCTCTCCACAGGCGTTACTTCGGGGCTAGCCGCCCCTAGTTGTTTCAAATTCATCGCCGCGTTCACATCGCGGTCATGGACTACCCCGCAGGCCGGGCAGACCCACTCTCTCACGTTGAGCGGCAACTGTTTGATCACCTCACCGCAATCGCTGCACTTCTTGGACGACGGTTCAAACCGTGGGTACACCACGATCTTGGAATCCCAGATCGGTCCCTTGTACGTGAGTTGCCGCCGAAACTCCCCGAACGCCTCATCCTGAATGGACCGCGCCAACTTCCGATTCCGAACCATACCTTGCACATTTAGATCCTCGATGCCGACCGCTTGGTTCTCGCGGACCAGCCTCGTCGTGACCTTGTGCAAGAAGTCCTGCCGGATATTGGCGATGCGCCTGTGCAACCGCGCCAACCGTTCCGCCGCCTTCCTTCGATTCTGACTTCCTTTCTTCTTCCGTGCATGTTGCCTGGACAGCCGCTGCAACATCTGCATGGCAACCCGGATCGCACGTGGACCCTCGATCTTCTCACCAGTCGACAGCGTCATGGACATCGCGATCCCCAGATCCACCCCCACCACGCCCTCCGCTGTACGGGGGCGCCGCAGCTCTCCCACGTCCACCTGTACGACCAGAAACCAGGCATCGGCATCCCGCCGTACCGTGCCTCCCGTGATCTTGCCCGACCAACGCAGTGGTTCCCTCGTACGCACCGCCCCGACAAATGGCAACTTCGCGCACCGCTCCTGCATCGCGAACTTGTCGTTGGCGATATAGAAGGAATCCCGAGACTTCCCCTTCTTCTTGAACCTCGGATATCCTGGCTTCTGCCCCGCCTTCACCCGCCGGAAGAAATGCTGGAACGCACGCTGCACATGATCGAACGGACGCGCCGTACAGTCGCGGTGCACCTCGTAGGTCCATGGGAATTGTTCTCGGCGAATCGCGTTGAACCGCTTCTTCAACGACAGACCGCTCGGCTTCTCTCCTGCCGCGTACTGCCGCTGCCACTCCGCCAAGGCCCAGTTCCACGTGAACCGCGTCGTTCCACATGCACGACGAAAGTACGCCTCTTGCTTCGGTGTCGGGCGCAGTCGAATTTTGTGGGCCAGGATCACTTCTGCTCCATCGCCGCGAGCACGAGATCACGGACCACCTGAGCCACGCTGCATCGACGACGATCAGCCTCCGATTTGAGCCACGCCAGCATCTCGACATCGAACTGCATCACAAATCGTTGATCTTTCTTCATGTCACAACCCTACATCAATTCTGCGCAAGTGTCAATACGGATCTTCTTCATTGCGAATTTGTGAGCGCGTGACTACCTTCTGCCACTGCCTGTCTACATTTCTCAGTGCTAGCATCGGCTCTCTCTTTATCGATCCGCTCGAAGACCTCGGCGACATCGGGACGCCGCGCCCGCAAGTAATCCCGCTCAGATTCCGATGCCCGTCGCCAGATATTGTATCCCTGGATCAGCGCCTTCGTCGTGGGGGACAGCGCCTCCCAGCGCGCTGCCTCTTCCCTCCGCTGCGCGAGGCGCGCAACAGTCTCAGTGAGCACCTCGCTACCCACCCGGGCTGCGATGTCCGCATGCGCTTGAGCCTCCTCCAGCGAGGCAAGATCCTCGTGCCGCCACTCGCCGTTGTCCCACTTCCACGATAGACGAGTTTGATCATCCACGACCTCGATCTTGGCCTGGAACCGATCCGCGGTCGCCCGCAGCACGCCGCCCTTCTTCTTCCACCGCAGCTTCACGTCGCCCATCCGCTCACCTCCAGATCAAGAGGATATCGCACGACGCCTCGGCCGTGTCCCGATCCCGCACGTTCAGCGGACTCAGTTCTCGGCACGGGTTCGAATGGCGGCCATCCTCCGTGGCGATCCAGACCTCCGTGTCGTCGCCCACGGCGTTGACCTCGGCCAGCCCCTGGACCCACTGCTTCAGGTCGCGCACCGTGATCACGTCCCGCCGGAGGATGGGCGGGATGCGCCGGTCGCTGGCGATGGCCTCCTCGATGCCGTCCACCGGCTCGTAGGTCTGCGCAAAGATATCTTCTTTGCATGGATAAAATTCACCCGCCACGCCCCGGATGATGAAGTCCATGGGACCGGCGTAGTGGTCCCCCTCCAGGGTGGGGATGAGCAGTTTCCCGTCATTGTACGGCCCCACCACCCGCGCCGTGGGGCAGAACGCCTGCACCTCGACCAGGTTGAACCCATCCCACTGCACCGCCTCGATCACCACCGGCCTTTTGCGAAACTTCATGCGTCACCTCCTTCATCCTCGTCCGGACACACGAAAAACTCCGTGTTGGATCCGCGCAGGATCGCCAGGATGAGATCTGCTTCTTTCCTGTCCGACGCCTTCTCCTCCTCGGGCAGATCCGCGTAGGGGACCAGCAGCCCCCGCCATCGGAGCACGCGCTTGCACGCGGCACAGTCGCAGCACGGGTGGTGTCGTCGCACTGCTCCCTCGATGTCGGGCAACACCGCTCGCGCCCACCGGCTCCACGCGTCGTGGGCGTAGGCTGCCAGGCGCTCCCGCAGCTGCTCCTGCGCGTGCGCGATCTCCTGCTCCACCAGGGCGTCCAGCGGCTCCGGCAGCCCCAGGGCGCGCCGGATGCCCGCCGCCAGCCACTCCGCGGGCGCCCCCTCCCCCCGCCGAACGGGCGGGGATTCCAGATAACGATATGCCGCCAGCAGCTCGCCCACGGGATCCTCGACGTTGTGGAGCGCCGCCAGCTCCAGCAGATCGCGCGCCCCCTGCCTGATCCGGAACCGCTCAGCGACGGTAACCCGCGACTGAAGATCGCGCAGGAGACGTCGCTCCTCCGCGTCCGGAGTCGTGCCCCGCGCCGCGCAGTAGGCCACTACTGCCTGATCCACCATTTCCCGGATCTCGTCCCCGCTCATCGTGTCACGCATCTCGTTCATCGTGTTCCTCCGTTTCCACGTCTCCCAATGATAGGGGCCGAACCTGATCTAAAGCTGTCAGCGACCGTTGGGCAACGCTGACCAGAATCTTGCGCTCGGCAAGGACGCTCCAAACCGTGCGCTCGCGCGATGGCGCGTGTACCGTCTTCTTGACCCAGTACCCTCGCGCTCCGTATCCGGTGCGATGTACCTCTAGTAGTCCCCATCCCTCGGGAACCTCGCCCGGCCGAACCAGTCCTTCGGGCGTCAGGAACCACTTCTCGTCGCCCACGGAACTTCCGGCACGCTCGTGTGCCTTCTTCTCGTTGCGGAAGAAGTCCTCACGCGATACCTTGCACTCGACAACGATGGACTCGCGCGATGTCCACCCGATGGCGTCCGGCGTCTCGGAGGTCGCCGTGACGATCTCGGTGGCCACCACCCGGCACTTCCGCGTGTTCCGCAGCCACACCGCCGCGATCTCGACCAACTCGGCATGCTCAGCGCTGCTCATCGGACGTCCACTCCTGCTGCCAGCGCAGCGCTTGGGAACCGCACCAGCTGTACGCCCTCCTCGGCGCATGTCCCGATGTGGTCCCCGTTCTCCACCGCGATCTCTTCCTCGCGGAAGTCCGGAACGTGCTCGATCAGCCAACACTGGAACCACTCGATGGCCTCGGTGAACGTCTCCGCCCCGACCTCCGCGTTCCACGATGGGCCGCTGCGCCGCTCCAGCAGGACGTGCCACAGCGTCGTCACTCTTCCCTCCTGCTCGTCTCGCTGCTCACCAGCCACCGTTCCATCCTGTCCATCAGGAATAACTCGATTTCCTTGGTCCTGGGATGCGCCGGGAGTGTCGTCCCATCGAAAGCCCGCCGCGCCTCCTCGGTGAGCGCCTCCGCCATCTCCTCGATCTGTTCATTCTCGTAGACGCCACGCTTGATGTCGAGGATCAGATCCGCATACGGCAGCGGATAGACCAACCTGCCGTACTTCATAAGATCAATGCCCTCCTTCAGGAGATGGATCACGTTGGACGCGAACTTCGTGTCGTACCCGTACTTCGTGAACAGGCTGGCCCGGCTCGTCGCCTTCGAGATGCGCTCCGCGACCATCCGCCGCGCCTTCTTCACGAACACGCCCGCCTCGAACGACAGGTCGCCCACCTTCAGGTGCTTGCCGGTGTCGTCCGTGTTCCTGAAGATGTTGGACGTCCTGAACTCGCCCAGAACCGCGTTGTCGTCCTGGCCGTTCAGGAACTCCAGTGCGCGTTGCAGGGCCTCGTAGTTCTCGGGCTTGATCCGCATCTTGTGGAGCTGCGCGTGGGCGTAGGCGACAAACCTGTGGTGCGCGCCCTTGTGCGGGAACAGCGGCGCGGCGTCGAGCAGCGCCCGCCCGAACGCCTTGTCGGCCTCCAGAACGTTCTCCTCGTTGGCGAACAGCAGGTGCAGGATGTTGGGGTTGTTCTGCATCGCCAGCGCCACGAACTTGCGGAACTCGTATGCCGAGAAGTCCACGGCGTCAGCCGTGTTCCGACCGCTCTCGTCCTTGGCCTTGACGTGCATCTCGACCACCTCGCAGTGGCCGAACCCGTACACCATCTGCCGCGTCGGCATGAACACGCCGATGTAGTCCAGGTCGCTCTCAGGCGTGTTGGTCCCGAACAGGTGCGACCCCGCCCGGATCTTCAGGATCATGTTCCTGATGGCGATCTCCTTGTAGTCCATGTCAGCCCTCGTCCCCCAGCATCGCGCGGAGCATCTGGAAGTCGGAATCGTCCGTGCCTTCGAGGTGCGCCGTTCGCAGCACGCGCACCACCGCGCACGCATACGCCGCAGCATCAGACGCACCTTCCGCGATCTTGTCCTTTACGGTAGCATACGCCATCCCAGCGACGACAGGACGGCTTGCCTTGCTATCCGTTCCTTCCTTCCCGAACCCAACCGGGATCGGCTGCCGCAGTTGTAGCTTCGCAATGAACGCCGCCGCCCACACCATCTTCTCGCCGTGGGTCAGGATCATGCTCCCCTCCTCTATGCGCCAGATGCGCAACTGATTTCACACGCGTTCCTTCATGATTCTCTCAACCATGCGCGGATCGACTCCGCCATCTCGCAACTCCCGCGCCTCCTTCTTCAATTCCACAAACCCTTCCTGGGCAATGTCAAAGCAGGATCGGCAAATGCTTCCGATAGCAGCAGCAACATGTGCCGTCTGACCGTCATCCTTCGTGGGCACCCACGGGATAAAGCTCACCCCACACTGATTGCATACCTTCCCGCCACCGGTCAGGATCATAGCTTCCTCCTAAAACGGAAATCCACTCGCCTTGCAGTCCGCCAAGTGCTCAACAGCAAAACGCACCTCGGACACGTAGTAGTGCCCCCGCTTTGCGTCCTCCTCGCTCCCGTCGTCCAGATCGTCCAGCATGCCATTCAACTCCCGCGCGATCGCGAGCGCCTCATCTTTCGCAAGGGCGTATCCGCAGATGTGCCCTCCCTCGGGGCCGCAAACCAAGTAGATCATGCTCCCCTCCTCGTGGCGACCCTCAGCAGGTCCGCCGACATCTCCAACTGCTGCGCCATGCGCTGCTGCTGCTTGACCTGCTCGCGCCCGAGCCAGCCCACCAGGCCCAGGACCGCCTCGGGCGACAACCGCCCCACGGGCACGAACGCGAACGTCGCCTTGCGCCCCTCCTCGGCTAGCGGACGCAGCTTCTCTTCCACGAGGTCAATCGCTTCTTGGGTCAGGATCATGACTCCTCCTTGGACGCATGAAATCCACCGCACGCGGGACACTCCCTGCCGGGGGCCGGATCGGGCGCATCGCACGGCGTGAAGTGGACCCGCACGAAGTCCACCGGGCGCTGCGCCACGACCTGCATATCGATCTGCGGCACGCCGTCCTCGCCCGCGCCCACCGCCTTCACGACTGCAGGCGTGTGCCCGCCCACCAGGATCTCGTCCCCGACCTCGAAGTACGGGGCCTCGATCCACTCGCCCCCGCGCTTGACGTGTACCGTCATCGCCGCTTCCTCCCGTCCTTGCCCTGCGCGGCCAGCCGCCGCGCCATGACGATCGCGACGAAGTCAGTGTGATCCATCACCAGTTCCCATCCAGCGTCTCCGCCTCTCCGAACGTGCACGGCCCGCACATGTCCGTGCACGGCAGCACCGGCGTTGCCCCGCACACGACACACTTGCGCGAGTAGTCCGGCAGGAAATCGGCCTCATCCGCTTCGCTTGCGCCAACCAAGCGATCCTTCTTCTCGTCGCTCTGCTCCTCGCTTCCCATCGTCCCCTTGAACTCCCGCGCCAACGAGAACGCACCGAGATCCGCCGCCTCGACCTTCTCGACGATCAGCTGCTCGTCGTAATCGTCGCCGTTGCTGCCGTGCATCCACTCACCCTCGATGTGGAAGCTGACCACGTACTCGCCGGGGACCGGCAGATCGTCCTCGTCCCAGAAGCACGCCCCCGTCCCGTCCCAGTGGTCTTCCATGAACCAGTCGTGCTCAGATCGGTGGAACTTGCTTGCCGGGATGCGACCAGCCTCCACCTCGATCAGCTCGACAATATCGCCTTCGTAGTTCGGGTCCGGCATCACGACCAGCCAGGCCCGCATCGTCCCGCTGCAACATCCGCTCATGGCTCCTCCTAGTTCAGGTACGGCTACGCTCCGCGAACGCCGCATCCTGCTGCTTGATCGTCCTCTCGATCTCCGGGCCACCCTCCCGCTGCTGCGCAGCCTGGAAGATCGCCTTGCAGGACAGCTCCCCGCGATCATCGCGGTCCACCTCACCCACCTGAAAGCCCATCCCGTCCAGCGCGAGATCGTGGCCGAGCATCGGCTCCAGCCAGCCGTAGAACTCGTCGGATACCCACACATGGATCAGTCGCATCTCTTACCTACCTTTCTGTGTTAACATCGTGGCCTACATCCACCCTTGCTGCTCGGCCCACCACTCGGACACGACCAGCGTGCCCTCGTCGCCCTCCTGGTACACCTCGCTGTCCTCGTGCACCTGCGACTGCGGCACCCAGACAGATCCGTTGATCGGATCCTCCGCGGACTCCACCAGGATCGCCTTGCCGCTGTCCCTAACGCAGCGGCAGCCCTCGATCTCGAATCCACTCATTGGGTGACACCTCCCTGGATCGCATCCGGCACCAGGCGCCCCGTGCGATCCTTGAGCACGATGATCCCGCCACCGGGGCTGCGCGTCAGCACGACATCCGCGCGAGCCGCGATCTCGGTCGTGGTCAGCCACTCCGACCGCTCCAGTTCCCGCAAGGCATCGAACAACCCCTCTGGGGGTTCAACGAACACCCCACGGAACATCACCTCGTTCCCCTTCGGCATGATCACACCTCCTTGTGGATCCTCCGCTTCTCTGACTGTTCTGGTGTCAGACGAACAAGTTTCACGATCCTGATCGACGTAGCGCACGTGGAAGACGTTGACGGGGTCCCACGTATGGTAATTGCTCGACCACATAAACGTGCAGCGGTCGAGCGGCGCCCCGCAGTCCACCTCGATCGGCAGGTAGTCCGGCCCGATGCGGATCGCGAACTTCGCGCCCAGAATGCGCCCTTGCCGATCGGGCTTGTCGGTCGGCCACAGGGTCGAATCGAAGGTGAGCGACAGCGCCTGCTCCTTGGGGATATCCAAATCGCGGAGGATCCAATGAAGCCCCTGCCAGATACGGCTGAGGAACTGCTGGCGTTTGGCTGCTGCATCCGATCCGACGAACACGTGTTCGTCCTCCTCCCGCATGGTCGCCCACCACGCCCGCGCCACGTACACCGTCATCTGAACGAGGCGTATCAGGTCGAACCAGTGCGGCTTGCACGGCACGAACAGCGGTCCATGCTCCTGCTCATTACTCATTGGGATCCTCCCTGTATTCCCAAGAACGATCTTCGAAGCCACGCCGCAGCGCACCCAACTGCACCAAGCCCAGCAGCAGGTGTTGAACGGCGCGCCTCATCCGCTCAACGACATCTGACGTCATGGGCAACCCGATGCAGCGCTGCGCCTCGTCCGAGATCGGCTTGAACGCAGCCAACCCTGGCCAGCCTGCGATGCGCTCCATGTCAACTGCCAGCCGGTATGGATCCGTCTCTGGATCTGAAACCACCACGACCGCTGGGATCTCAGCCGTATTCATACCGAGAGGGGCGATACACCCGCACGTCCAACGTGGCTTCTGATGGATGGGGCAGTAGCCGCACTGGAGATGCCCCCGTAGCCCGGCATCCGGGCAGTTCAGCCGCTCCAGGTCATCTCCAAGAGGATCCCGGCCCACCATGGATTTGAACTCCTCCTGCGTCCACCGATACGGCTCCTGCGGAGCTGGCAGGTCTTCCAAGCACATCAGCGTGCCGCATTCGGCCACGTTGATCACTGCCTCGGAGTTAATCATACGCACCTCTCAGTCACGGTCGAACAGGCCGACCCGCTGGTAACCGCCGATGCCGCGCTCCCGCGCGTGCACGACCTTCATATTGACCTCGGGCACGCCATCGGCCGAAGGCCCGACGTGCGTCACCTCGTACTCGAATCCTTCGAGAAACGGTAGCCGGTCCCCCACCCGGTAGTCGCCCTTCGCCGCCTCGATCCACGCCCCGTCACGGTACACGCGCCTCGTCATGGATTCACCTCGTCGCCCATGTAGCAGATGTACGCGCAGCCATCCTTCGTGCACTTGCGGGCGAGATCGTGCTCCTTGTGGGCCGGGTGCATTTCCCGCGCCGGGACCATCTGCAACGGCGAGCCGCACCGCGGGCAGACCATCTGCTCCGCCATCTTGATTTTGAAGTCGAGGAGCCGCTTGAAGCACGCCATGCACACGAAGCGGTCCCCCTCCTTCCGATCCGTCTCGGCCCCGCAGACCTTCGTCGTGAAGTCCTGGGGATCCAGCCACGACTGCTGGCAGCTACCCATGATCATCCTCCTTTCCATCGGACAGCACGCTTCCATCCCTCATCAACCCATCGACGACCAGGGCGCTCAGATCCTCCTGCCACTCGACGTGGAGGATCGCGTGCTGCTTGAATCGGGCGATCATTACGAGCTTGGTCGCATCGCATTGATCCCGGTCCACATCAACGCCAACGTAGCTGTCCAGGATGATCTGGTTGAGCATAGCCTCCTTCGTGCCAAGCACGGGAAGCCCCCACAGCGTTGGGACGCGCTCCGCGACGGACGGATGCGCGAAGACGTGTGTAATGCCTCCACCGAGTACCTCGACCTTCTCACGGTCGAGTAGTCGAACGCACGCGGCCCGCACCGTCTCCTGGGTCGCAACGCAGTCAACGGGAGCGCCGATGAACTGCTTGCACGCCTCGTTGATCGACGCGACGACTCGGTCGAAGGCCGCCTGCGCCGCGGGCGACATCTCGGGGACCTCGAACGAAACCTTGCCCATGTTCCCGCTCCTATTTCTCGCGGCAGTTGCACTCGTCGCAGTCGCACGTGCCGCCCTCGACGAAGTGCACCGGTTCGCGGGTTCGGTCCACCGTGCGCCCGCAGATGCGGCAGCGCAACACGGGCTGGCCCGTGTCCCGGACCGCCTCCTCGACTCGCACTTGCTGCTTCCGCAGCAACCGCATCAGATCCTCATGCGATCGGTAGAGCCGCTCGATCCACGCGCTGGCCGTCTCATCGGGACGCGCCCCAAACTCGGCACGCAGGGACGCCATCCCATCCAGCTCCGCGTCGAAGGCTGCCTTGGCATGCGCAGCCTCCATCCGCTCACGCCCCATCTCGCGCATCACCTCCGCAGCACGGTCCAGCACCGACGTACCTGGGGGCGCCTGTAGGATCCGGCGCAGCGAGCGCCACTTCGACGCCTCGTCCTCCGCAGGCGCCTCCGCAGCGCACACGTGTTCGCCGAGGCCGAGGTTGGGACGCCCATCGCGCTCTACTTCATCCTTTGGCAGATCCCACGACGCGATCTCGGCCGCGACCCGCACGCGCTCCGCCTCCTGGAACTGCCGCAGGAGGTCATCCGCGCAGTAGTAGAGGCGCATTTCAGCGCGGTGGGGAAACGAGAACCGCACGTGGATTCGCACGGTGCCAGGCTTCCAGCGCTCCACCAGGAGGACATCAGCTCCGTGGCGCTTCAACCATTCGAGGTCGCACACGCCGTTCACGGTGTAGTAGGTCGTGCCTCCCACTTCCTTCGCTATCATTAGGACCTCCTCCGCAGGCAGTCATCGCAGAACATCGCCACGCACCCAGCGCAGTCCGGAACGATGTTGTCCGCTGCCTTCCAGTTCGAGAAGTCCTCCCTCTGGATCTTCCCGCTGCCGTTGTAGCACTCCGACGCCCCGTCCGTTTCCTCGACCTTCTCCTTCGTCGGAACCGGCGCCCGCATGCGCTCCATGGTCAGCTCGCGGACCAACCGCTCCCGATCCCTGGCTAGCTCCACCACCATCAGGATGAGCAGCTTCTCAGCAACAAGCGTGCCGCGGAAGCCGCGAAGCACGTGATCCACGATCGGATCCTTCGAGGCCCACGCCTCGACCTCCGCCCACGTGGGGTACGGGTACACTTCGCTCATGGATCCTTCTTCAACGACTGGCAGCAAATAGACTGCTGCCGGATCTCAGCGTCCATCTCGGACAACTCCATGAAACCTGGATCTTGGACAACATGATCCATGATGAGTCGATCAGGATCTCTGGCGCGCTCTTCGAGAATTTTGGACAAGTTGTGCTTCGCGGCCTCGTGGGCCTCCACCTCGCGCTGGCGACGCGCCTTCCTGGCTAGATGTTTCTTCATGTAGCGCCGGACGTAGGCCCCGCGCACGTACCAGCCCAGGCCGAAGCCGATGGCCATGAGCAGCACGACGACCGCGAGCACAGCGAGCAACAGGCTGTTCATTGGATCTCCTCGTATTGAAGGTGCCGCGCAGCCCAGCGCCACAGCCACTCCACGAGCGGCACCCAGAACCCGCGAGGATGCGGACCGCGCACGAAGGCACGAAGCTCGACGTGCATCGGCACATGCGTCTGCCGGAAGTAGTCGAGAGCACACCGCAGGTCGGCGCGTGTGCACGCGCGGCCACCGATGGAGGCTACGACCTCGTCATCAGACATCCCAGGTGGAAGACCAACCGATGCGAGCAATAGGTCACGGGGGTTCTCGTTGTCCATCATTGGTCCTCCCAGGACGCCAATACACTACCACCTTTGATTGCGTTTGTCAACTGTCCTGCGCACACGTGTTCGCTTTCTCCAGCGCCGCCCGCAAGCTCGCCACGGTCGCGGCCAGGGGCGCCATCCCCTCCCGCTCGATGGCAGCCACCAGCGCACCCCAGTCGGGCTCCAGCGCCGCGGAAAGCGCGTCCACGCCCAGCTCGCGCAGGACCTGCACGCGGACCGCGTGGGCACGCCGCTCGTCCGCGTTGGTCCGGCGGTGGACGATCATGGCATCCTCCCCGCCGCCAGCTTCACGACGACGTTCACGTCAGCCCGCTTCTGCTTCATCCTGTCGATCTCGGCCTGCCCCTGCTCGGACATCGCTTCGAGGATCCGGGTGAAGGTCCGCGCGATCCAATAGGGCGACGCCTCCACGGTCAGCACACGGCCATCGTCCTGGAACAGATGGAGCACGACGTGATCCTGCGCCAGCGAGAAGTTCGTCATCTTCACCTCGGGGTAGGCGAACCGCCCAATGGTCTTCCTGCGCTTTTCGTCCTTCAAGGTGCACCTCCCAGCAGGGCCGAGCCGATCCGGCATGGCTCGTCCGCTGATCGCTCGATCTGCCCGTGCGCAAAGCACGGCGTCTCTGGGTACCACGGCTCGTCGTGCACCGCGCAGGCGTACGCCCCTGGCCGATCGCCGCGCAAGTGCGGGCACGGACCGTCCCGGGGAGGATCGATGGCCACGATGTTCTCCGGGACGACGCCTAGCGCGGGATCGACCACGATCGCTACGAGATATCGCTGGCAACAGTGTCCGCAGCGCAGGCACCGCATCAGCGCCACCACCCGGGCGCCCGCACCGGCAGCTCCGCGCCGTGGATAACGCCGCCGCCAGGCGCGCCCCAGCGCACCAGGAGCCGCAGCAGGGGGCGGCAGCGCACCTGAGCCTCCTCCACTCCAGGCCCCGCCAGGGGGCCCTGCGCGATGCCCATGTAGGCCGCCAGCACGGCGTGCTCCTCGCTGCGGATCGCGGGCGCCCCCAGCACCGGGATGCCCCACCACCGCGTCCGATCCCGGGCCACCTCCTCGCATACCAGCAGGTGGGTCGCCACGTCCCACTCGATCCCCGGCGGCACGCGGCCCACGATGCGCTCCAGCACATCCTCAATGTGGGCCCGCGTCCCAGCGGGGATCGGGCGCAGCACGAAGGGCGCCTGCGCCGGCCGGACCACCGCCAGCACCTGTCGGCCATCCCGCTGCGCCGCCTCCCGCTGCGCGCACAGCCGCGGCGCCAACGGGATCCCTCCACCATGCTGTGGATCCTGCGTCATCTGCTCCTCCGTGACTCGCATCGCGCGGGCTATCATCTAAAACCGCTTGGAGCTGGGGAGAGCGGCGCTAGGCCGCCAACCGCTCGTTTTCGGCAGTTGTGAACTACTAACGCGTGAACGCGCCAGCTTCCGCCTTCTCCGGGATCTGCGCGACCGAGGACCTGCGCCCCCGGACCCGTCTTGCAATCCCTCCAACGGCAGCCGCCCCGGTCCCCGAGGCAGAGGCCGGAATCACACCGGCCCAAATCATTCGTTTCGCTTCGTCGCGGATGTTGCGCGCCGCGTTCTCGTCCCGATCGTGGCTCGACCCGCACGCCGAGCACGTCCACGCCCGCACCGCCAGCGTCAACCGATCGTTGATCGCTCCGCACGCGTTGCACGCCTTGGACGACGGATAGAAGCGGTTCACCCGAACGAACCCCTTCCCCGCCCACGCCGCCTTGTACTCCGCCATCCGCCCGAACATGCCCCACCCGACGTCGCCAATGGCCTTGGCCAAATTTGGGTTGCGCATCATGCCCTTCACACCCAAGTCCTCGACGGCGATCACTTGGTTCTCGTCGACCAACCGCCTCGACACCTTGTTCACGAAGTCCCTGCGCGCGTTCTTCACCCGTTCGTGCGCCCGCGCCACCAGCTTTCGCGCCTTGTCCCTCCCGTTCGATCCCTTGACCTTCCTCTCCATTTTCCGCTGCTTGCGCACTAGATTGCGCTCGGCCCGCTGCAAGTGGCGCGGATTCGCGACGTGCTCCCCGTCGCTCGTCACCGCGAAATCCTTCAATCCCACATCCACTCCGACCACTGGGCCATCCAACGACACCACCGGCATCGGTTCCCTGTCGTCCACCAGTACCGACGCGTAGTAATGCCCGCATGGCTCGCGCCGCACTGTCACCGTCTTGATCTCTCCCTCGATGGACCGGTGCACCACCGCTTTGAACCATCCCACTTTGGGGAGGAAGACCCGCTTGTCCGTGACCTTCACGCCCTGTGGAAACTGGATCGATTGCGGGCCGTTCCTGCGTTTGAAGCGAGGATACCGTCCCCGCCGCTCGAAGAAGTTTATGAACGCCCGCGACAGGTTCCGCAACGACTGCTGCAACACCTGAGCATTCGCCTCCCGTAACCACTCGTGTTCCTGCTTGTGCAGAGGCAAGCGCCGCGTCATCGCCTCGTACCCGAGCCCCTTGCCCGTCTCCTGATACAGCCGCTGCGTCTCTGACAATGCATCGTTCCACGCCCACCGTGCACATCCAAACTGCCGCGCCAACGCCAACTGCTGCGTCGCGTTCGGATACAAGCGAATGCGCGTTGCGCTTAACATGTTTTACAGAATAACACATTTCTAGCAAAATACAACCCCTGATGCATTCACCTGTTACCTAAAGTTGACAGCGCTTGACATCCAGTTGTAGGTGCCTCGCCTTTTTAACGCGGGGACGGGACCACCCGCGGCACGCAACGATTCTCGTTTCCCTGATGTCGAAACCGTTTCAGCCCCTTTTCAAAGAACACCACGGCCTGTATGCCGCGCCGCTACCGATCCTGCGCACAGATCGTGAGGTGGCCCTGCAGCTCCGCCCACTTCACGTCCACGTGCGTCCCCAGCCGCACCGCCCTGTCCTGCGCCTCAAGGAGCATGGCCGTCGCAGTCTGCGCCGCGGTCAGGCGGATCGAGGCAGCTTCCTGTGGGTAGCGCACCGCATCCTCCTCCATGGAGCGACGCATGGCCGCCACCTGCTCCCCCGCCACCCGGAGGTGCTCCTGATACGCCTCTTGGGCAGCATCGGTGCGGAACTTCATTCTGACTCTCCCGTGAGCTGCCGCCAGCATCGCAGCGGGATCATGATCCAGTCTCGCTCCCCGTGCGCGTCGTTCGGGCCGCCAGCGATCTCGATGGCCAGCGCCGGCTCCTTCCCCGCCGCCGCCGCCTCGCGGGCGATCTTGTCCAGCCACGCCTTCTTCACGTAAAGACTGGCGTGCTCGGTTCTTTTGCACTCGGTGAGGAAGTCCTCCGCGCGCACGTCGCCCTTCGCGTACATGGAGGCGCCACTGCCACGGTTGCGGTGTCCCCGCATCACCCGGGCCACGCGGTGTTCCTGCTCCGTGGGGTTGCGCCCACCCTGCTCCAGCACCCTCGGCCGCGTCATCGCGCACCCCCTCCATCGACCACCCCGCAGACCATGCACTCACCCGTCCACTGGTGACACGTCCTGCGCCCGCACTGTGGGCAGACTGTCGCGTCTGGCCCCGCCTGCTCCTCCGGCGTGCACTGGCGCCCCCGGCGCTCCTCGATCAGGCGCGCGTACCGAGCGGAGACATCTTCCGGCGCATCGCGATGCGCGTCCGCCCAGCACTTCTCGCAGGTGCTCACTTGGGCTTCCCCTCTGGTTGCAGGATCGTCAGATCCTGCAAGGACACGGTCGTCACGGTCCTGGACGCCCCGGGCTCCATCGCCTGGCACACGATAGCCAGCCGTCGACTCGGAAACCCCTCAATGCGCCATCGGCCGGGACGGTTGGCCACGCTCACCTCCTGCCCCACCTGATACTGCGCCACGTTCCTTCGCGCCATCCTCGCCTCCATTCTCCCGATTATAGCGCATTACTGCGCGTTTGTCAACTATTTTGGCGCACACGTGTTCGCTTTTCAGAGTAGCCGATCTCGGCCCAGCTTGGCCAGGTAGTCCCGGATAATCTTGGGCATCGCACCGTTGGGTTCCACCGCCCCCAGTTCGATCATCCCGCGCGCCAGCTCGCGCACGCGCGCCAGCGGCATCGCCGCCATCCGCGCCCACTGGCGCAAGTCCGGCTCCCCGTCCCGCCACAGCACCCGCTGGTACACCGCCAGCAACCGGATCTGCTCCGCCGTCAGCGCCACGATCACGTGCGCAGGTAGATCACGCGGCCGATCAGTCATCGATCTGCTCCGGTACCGAACTGGTCGCCAAGCTCCAGCGCTCCAGCACGACAGCCGCGTAGGCCGGGCTCACCTCCATGGCGCGGCAACGGCGCCCCAGGTGCTCACACGCGATGAGCGTCGTCCCCGACCCGACGAATGGATCGTAGACGATCCCCTCGGTGATGCTACTGTTCGCCACCAAGCGCTCGATCAATTCGACAGGCTTAGTAGTCGGATGTAAGTCTGATTTCTGCGGGCGAGCGAACTCCAAGATGCTGGTCTGAAAGTCCCCGTAAAACTTGTGGCCACCTTCCTTCCATGCATAGAGGATCGGCTCGTGCTTGTAGGCGTAATCGGTGCGCCCGAGCACGTGGTTGTTCTTGACCCAGATCAGCTCGTGACGAGGTTCTATGCCTGCTCCCATCATCATCATCATCATCATCATCATCATCTGGTCGCCGCCCTGCGGCATGAAGCAGTAGACCACCGCCCCGGGCGCCATGACCGCGCTCATCTCCGCGAACGCCGCCCGCCAAAACTCCTGCGTCTGCTCCTTGTCCGCATGGTCGCCGTCAATCGGCACCTGAATGCGATTGCCCGGGGAAATCGCATTCAGGAACGTGTTTTTGTCGGCGTAGGCCACCCCGTAGGGCGGATCGGTCACGACCAGTTCCGCCAAGTCGCCCCCCATGAGTCTCGCTACGTCCTTAGCCTTGGTTGCGTCCCCACACAGCAAGCGGTGATCCCCCAGCCGCCACAGTTGGCCAGGCGCCGTTCCCCACCGGCCCTGCAACACGTCCGCCTTGGATTGCAAGGCTTCCGTACCATCGTCGCCCCCAGGCGGATCATCCTCGCCCGCCAGCAACCGCGCCAGGTCTCCGTCGTCGAAGCCCAGGGCGCCCAGCAACTCCTCGCTTTGCCGCCCGAGATCTTCCAGCACAAGCCGCAACCCCTCGTCGTCCCAGTCGGCCACCACTTCGCCCACCCGGTTGTCGGCCACCATGAAGGCCCGCGCCGTGGCACCGTCATCGTCCGCCCACAGCACGGGCACGTGCTGCGCACCCAAACGCCGCAGGGCATCGGCCCGCTGGTGCCCCGCCTCTATGACGCCAGTGCGCCGATTCACCACGATCGGCCAACGCACGCCGAAGGCTCTGATGGAAGTCAGGAGCGCCTCCAGGTTGACCTGGGTGCGCGGGTTGCCAGGATCGGGGCGCAGGAAGTTGATCGGGACGAGCATCGCCGCCAGACCGTCCAGCACGGGGATGTTGGTCCCTGGGAGGTAATACGTGCCGTCCCGCTGATCCGCGGAGACCGGCGGCGGCGGCGCGTCGAAGTCCGGGATCGGCTCCGCTACGGCGCAAGCATCCGCTGTACCAGCGTCGCCCGGAGCACCCGCCGCACCGCTGGCTCCTCGATGCGCGCCACCACGTCCGCCTTGGTCTTGTACTTTTCGTCTCCGAGTCGCCACTGCGCACCGTCCTTCGCCAGCAGGCCAAACTTCTCAGCCTGGGCCACCATGTAGTCGATGTCCAACACCTTCCCAGCATCTCCCCCGAGCAGCCCCATGCGGTAGCCGCCCTGCACGTTGGGAGACGCTGTCTTGTTCTTGACAACGCGGAAGTTCATCCAGATATCGGTGAGGCGCTTGAGCTGCCAATCCTTCTTCATCTCCTCGTCCATCGTCTCCTTCTCGCCCGTGGACGACCACAGCTTGGCAATGACGGACGCCGTGAACTTCTGGCCCTCCCCGCATGGAATAACCGTCGGATCGCCGAACGAAACTCCAATCTTTAAGCGTTCTTGGTTGATCCAGATCTCCGTGATCGGGCGACCAGTGAAGGAATGCAGCGCAGCCCTGCTAGAAGTCGTCTGCCGAGCCATCTTGTTGACGAGCCGGGCAGCCAGACCCTGCTGCCACTCCGACGTAGATTTTTCGACCTCAGCAGATGGGGTGAGCGCAGCGATCGAGTCCAGGATGAGGAGATCCACCGACCCGGTGTACGCCAGCTCGTTGCGCAGATCGATCGCCTCCTCTGCCACGGATGGTTTGGCCAGGATCATGCGATCGGGATCACACCCGAGCGCCCGCGCCCACGCGGCGTCGAAGGTACCCTCCACGTCAAGCATGCCCACGCGGAACTCCTCGAAGGAGTTCTCTGCGTACTCCTTGCAACGCTGCTTGAAGTCAGCGGCCGACTCATCCTTGATCTTCACGGGGGTGTAAATGCCCGCGCGAACGCAATCGCAGGATGCAACAGCAACAGCGCTCAGCTCCCCAGTATCGGGGTCGAATCGCTCCTCCACCGTCACCCCGCCAGGTGGCCGCCGGTAACAATTGGCGCACAACTCCTGCGCCAGACCAGCAACGCGCAGCGCAGCAGTGGTCTTGCCGCTCGACTCTGCCCCTCGGAAGATGGACACGTGTCCCACTGGCACACCACCACCAAGGGCGAAATCAAACGACAGGCTGCCAGTGGTAAGGCGCGGGCCTGGGCGCGGCTGCATGCGACCGGCCAACCCGATCATGCGATCCCCGTACTTCTTGTTGGCCGCGGTGCACAGCGCAGCCAGCTTGGATTTTCGGGTACTCACTCGGTTCCTCCTCCACGCAGCCGTTCACGCTCCGCCGCGATGCGCTGCGACAGGTACTCCTGGAGCGCTGCCACGGCCTCCTCCGCGTCCTCATCATCCCCGATGGGGCGCGACAGGCCCAGGTCCAGCTTGTGCATCTCGAACCGCACCGCCGCGTTCAGCGTCATGCCGTACTCGACCCAGAGGAACCGACGCTTGCCAGGGAGGGGCGGTAGTGGCGCCTCCTCGCGGGGGCTGTTCCGCACCAGCGCTTCCTCCCGGTCCAGCACCTCCCCGACGAACGCGCGCACGGCATCGAGGGCCTCGTCGGGCATGAGCGAGGCGGTCGGATCGAAGCCAACCCGCGCCCCGATCTGGATGCGGACGAACTCGTAGTTGCCCAGCGAGATCGTTCGCCCCAGGGCGAACATCGTCTCCACAAGGTCCCCACCCTGCTGCACCGCGATCGGGCCGAATGGGCGGTCCGCATCTCGGACAGGTCGATCTGGCGATCCCTTCACTTGGTAGGTCTCCGTGCACCGCTCTGTCCCGACGGTGCTGCGTGAGGCGTCTTCCGACATGGCTCGTTTCCCTCCCGCGAACACGTGTTCGCTTGTCGCATCAGCGGTCTATCACCGCCAACCTTGGAGCCACGATACTACCATATTCAGATCGGTTTGTCAACAGCCTGCGATGCCCAGCCCCTCCCACCCTCGCCGCACTTCCTCGGTAAACTCGCGATCGCGCGCCGAAACGCGAGGTCGGCGACCAAGCGCAAAGCGCAGGACCAAGACCATCGCCTCGGTGTAGAGGCGATCTCCACGGGGAGATCTGTACGGTGTTGGAGGGAGAAGGCCAATGCGCGTCCAGTAGTTGAGCGTGTTCTTGCTGCGCCCCAGGTCTTGGGCCACACGGCCCACCGTGTACGCCACGGTCTGCTCTCCGTTCACGAGCACGCGCAGTGGCGTCCGAGGACCAGATGTCCTGGGGGGGGGCAGCAGACCCTGCTCCCGCAACCGTTCGCGCTCCTGGCGCTTGCGAGCGCGGTAGTCGCGCGCGCGCCGGATGGCCTCATCACGGTAGGCAGGATCACCACGATAGCGCTCCTGGCGACGCTCCGAAAGAGCATCGCGGTGGCTCTCATAGTAGTCTCGCTGATACTGGCTGCGGTCTCGCTCCTCCTTGCTCATGCGCTTCCGCTTCTTTTTCCTAGATGTGATCATGTCGCTTACAAACGCCTCCCACCACTACCAATATACGATCTGAATCGGTTTGTAAACATCGATCAGCATCCCAGGGTCCCGTAGTAGCGATCTCGGCGCGCTGCCATGCCCCGCATGCGCGGGATGCGCTCGTCCACAACGTCCACAACCAGCGGCGTCGGCTTGCCCTGGCACCTCCCAGCGCGCCAGGGGCACCAGTGCTCGCACCGATCCGATGGCACGCACACGCGCCGCAGTCTCCCAACCACTTGCTCCACGTCGCTGATCGGAGTAGCCATCACTAGTACATCTAATGCCGGAATATCGAGGCCCTCCATCACGAGCTGCTGCGTGGCAAAGATCACGTTTGCACGCTCTGCCTGCTCCAGGTCGGCCAGCGTCCGTGGCGCCAGCTTGGGGTCCCCTCGTCGGTGCGCGCGCGTGGTGGTCTCCCACCGCTCTCCCGTGAACCACTGCCCGGTGTAGAAGCCGGTGACCACAGGGAACGGAAGCGACACGTTTTTCATGATGCGCACGAGATCCTCCGCCATCTCCTGCAGGTGCTCCAGACGTGCGCTCACCACCAGGATCTTCCGCTCGGCCCGCACCGCCTGCACAAGGTCGTCCACGATGGACCGCGTACGATCGCGATCCTGGCACAGCTGGTTGACGATCTGGGCGCTGTTGAGCTTGTCCACCTTGACCTCGTAGCTGCCACGCTTGATGTCCGTCAGGGTAGTCCCAGTATAGATGCGGCGCACCCGAGGTCGGACCGTCTGTGTGCGCGCCGCGTACGTCACAGGCGCGATGTGGTAGAAGAAGACATCATCCGCGCCGTCCTTGCGCCTTGGCGTCGCCGTCAACCCGATCCGGTAGGCCGCGGCAAACTTTGGGATGATGCTGCACCACGATGCAGCGCCGATGCGATGCGTTTCGTCACTGGCTACTAGACCGAACGTATCAGGTCCGTACAGATCCTGCGGGTAGCGGCCGCCCGTGTCCCGCGCCAGCGACTGGAGCAGCGCGATCACAAAGTCTGGCGCGCGCCCATCCCGGGTCACCTGATGCTCGCAGCGGTCCTGCTGGATGATGCCGACCACCGCATCGGGCAGGAACTTCCCGATCCGGTCCACCCACTGGTGCAGCAGGAACTCCTGGTGCACTAGGATGAGCGCGCGCCGACCTATGATCCGCGCAACCTCGATGGCGGTGGCCGTCTTCCCGAACGCCGGCTGGGCTTGCAGCAGCGCGCCTCCCCAGGGCTGCTGGCCATCCTCCCCGCAGAGCGCCCGCAGGAGCACCTCCACGGCCTGCGCCTGCTCCGCGTAGGGCCCCTCGAACCGCGCGGTGGTCTCCAGGGGCCGCATCGGCGCCCCGTAGCCCACCCGGAGCACCTCCTCATGAGCCCCCGTGCGCATCGTGCGGTAGAAGCCCCGGGGCACGCCCAGCAGGTTGCGCGCCTCGTCCAGCGCGTAGAGCGCGATGGGGGCCGGCGGCTCGGCCCCGGGGATATCCGTCACAAGGCGCGGTTGGATCGTCAGGCGGTCCACGAGGTTGGCCACCTGCCGAGGTAGGAGCGCCGCCCGGTCCAGCCAGGCGTATCCGCCGATCTCGACCTGCATCCGCTACCAGGTGCCGGGGCCGCCGCGGAAGTCCTTGTCGTCCGGCGGAGCACCGTCATCGCTGTACCCAGCACCCTCCACGCGCCCACCAGCAGGACGACCGACATCGGGCGCGCCACTGCCGCTCACCTGGCGGCCACTGCGCCCGGAATCCTGCGCCATAGCACCGACGTCGACCCAGCGCGCCATCTCGTCGGCATCGAACAAGCAGGTCTTCTCCAGGTCCCGGATCGTGTAGCGCTGGAACAGGTCCTCACGCTCCACGTACTTCGGGTCAGCTCCAAGCCGCAGGAGATATTCCCGCATCTCTGGGATCGTGCCGCTGCCAGCGCGCTCCACAAACTCCCAGGTGTTTCCGATCGCTGGCTCCTTGCCACCACCACGTAGGGTGTCGTAAACGCATCCTGTGAGGTCGCCACGACGGCTGCGCTGATCCTCGAAGTATGCCAGTTTTCCGGGGTTGTCCTTGCCACCGCGCTTGGCCACCATGAGGCGCTTCTGGAACTGAGACTCGCGCTGCTCACCCTTCCGGTCCACCCATGGCTCCGGGTAGAGCATTGGAGTGCCATCCTGGTACACCACGTATCCAAGTTCGATGACCGTGAAGTATGCGGCGTAGCTGGCCCCGAACTTCGCCTGGCACGGCGGGCAGATATCCGCGATGCGGTTCTCCCGCAGGCAGATAGCCTGGAACACACCGCGCGGCACGCGCGGCATGCCGTACGTGTCGTGCTCCCACAGGTAGAACGGCACACCGATGATCAGGACGCGCTTGCGCGCCGCCTCGCCAACCTTGATGGGGTTCTTTTTCGGCGGGGGCACCTTGAAGCGGTAGATGGCGTCTCGATTAGATCCTCCTCCGCCGCCACCATCCTCGCCATCGCGGTACTTCCCGTAGTCCGCAGGTGGATCCCATCCATCGTGACCATAGCTGCTCTTCGTGTGATCTCCAACTCCTGGCATGGCTTCCTCCTGTGCTCTCCGAGCACGGTTAAGACCTCTCACCGAGGTCGCATACCAACGGTTGACTCACGTCAACCAATCTCAGAACGGAACTCCTTCGTCGTTGAATCCTCCATCAGGATCCTCCGGGATCTCATCGAACAACATCTGATCGAAATCCCAGTGCACCCTCACTCCATTGCCCACGCCCTGGCCACGCCGTAGCTTGAGCGGCTTGATGCGCAGCCAGCGGTCATCCCGCATGTCCTTGTCCTGCTCCAACGCGAACACCGCGTGCGAGTCCTGTCCGATCTCGTCGGCAAGCGCGATCGTCCCCAGCCGCACGCCCCCCCCCTTCTTCTCGGACAGCTCCGCCGCGCGGTTGAGCTGCACGAACCCGATGCCGGCCATGTCGAACCGCTTCACCGCTCCCTTGAACCACTCCAGGGCCACCAGCAGCTTGTCCCGGCGCTCGCCCTTGATGCGCAAGTCGTACAGAGAGTCGATGGCAATCAGCGTCGGCTGGCAGGCTCGGATCGCGGCCTCGATCCCCCGCGGGGTAAGATCGTCGTCGGAGTCCATGATCCATAGCCCCTCCTGCACCCTGCACGCGTCCACCGCCTGCTGGAGGCGCGGCATCTCGTACTCGCCGATCGTCCCGCGCACGAGGTGCATATAGCTGACAGGAGAGTGCACCGCGAAAAACCGCTCCGCGATCTCTTCCTTGCCCATCTCGGGCGACACGATCAGGACGCGATATCCCTCCATCCACGCATGCCGCGCAGCCAGCACGGCAAGTAGCGTCTTGCCAACTCCGGGGCGGGCCACGAACATGGTCATGGTCTTCGGCCACAACCCAGACGTCATGGCGCTCAGCGTAGGCCACGGCAGCGGCACCCCCCGGTAGCCGTGCGCCACCCGGTCGTAGGTCTCCAGCACGCGATCGCCCATCGCCAGCAAGCTCGCGGGCATGCGCGTGCGCGTCAACTCCAGGACGGCGTCCTGGAGCCCCGTGAAGGTCCCAGACAGCAGCTCCGCGTGGGTGTCCGCAAACCCCTCCGCCACCAGCTTCTGGGCCGCGTAGATGATTCTCCGCACGGCCGCCTTCTCGCGCACGATCGCGGCGTAGTGCTCCACGTTGGATGGCGCAGCGACACCATCGGTGTATCCATCCAGAGCAACCGCACCACCAATGTGATCAAGGCTCCCCAAGGTTTCCAGCTCTGTGCCAAGGGTCACGTGGTCGATGCCCATCCCGCGCGCGTGCAGTGTGCAGATGGCCTGAAACACGATCCTGTTCGTCTCGGAGTAGAAATCCCCAGCACTGAGGATGGCCATCACCGATGGCAGCAACGCTCCGTTCAGCAGGATGGATCCGATCACGGCGCGCTCCGCAGCAGCGTCAAAAGGCGGAACCCTCTCCGCAGATCCTGCCATGGGCACCCCTCACCTTCCTGCTATTCGCGCAGGGTAGCTTGCAATTCGCGCGCGACCGCATCCCGGCGATCGATCCCACACACGTGCACCGGCATCGCGTGCTCCTTGAGCGATGCCATCGACGAGACCTTCAGCTCCTCAGCCATCTGATCGGGGCTCATGTTGGTCGTGATGATCGTCACGAGCCTGTTCGCGTTCCGATGCCGGATCAGCTCGTCGATGATCCGCGCGCCAAACCCGGTCGAGTCCTGCGTCCCCTTGCCGAGATCGTCAAGCACGAGCACGTCCACGTTGAGGGCGCGATCCCAGAAGGTCTGGTCCTCGTCGAACATCTCGCGCTCGACGATCAGCCGCTTCAGGTCCGCGGCCTCGGCGTAGAGCACCGGGTTCCCGCGGCGCCGAAACTCCATCGCGATAAACACGGCGATGCTGGTCTTGCCCGTGCCGTTCGTCCCCCAGAGCACGAGGCCCACGCCACGCCGGCGCATCTCCGGCAACTGCCCCATGTAGCTGCGCACGGCAGCGCGCGCGCTGATGCCACCAGCCCGGCCCGCCTCGTCAGAAATCTCATCGCCACGGACAGACCAATACCTACGCGGGACCCGCATGCGCCGCAGGTCCTCCTCGGTCAACTTACGCCAGTAGGTGACAGTAGCCCCTTCCATACAACTACTCCCAGCCCACGTCCATCGGCTTAGACGGGGGCCGATACTCGTCCGTGTCCTTCCCGCGCCGGGCGCGCTTGCGCGGTGGCTTGGGAACGTCAGCCATCCCCTGCACCTCCGCGAAGACGTCCGTGCGGATCTTCCACAGCAACCCGATCCCTGGGATCCCTCCCAGGCGGCCGCCAGAGGCTGCCACGCGCTGCGGCCACGTCGCGCAGTAGTGCACGATGGCCTTCTCCACCAGCGTCGGCCCATAGGCGTTCAGCAACTTCCGCACCAGCCTCTTTTGCCAAACCGTCCACCACTCCTCCTCGGGCGGGAGGACCAGCTCATCGCCGTATAGCAGGCGCAGTTCACGGCGGAACCAGTCCCGCACCTTCCCTATTGTCACAGGAGGCGCTTGGTTTGTCAACTGTTTTACAAACGAGGGAGTCTCAGCACGGTCCGGTTGCTCTTCGGAAACAGGTTGCCGCGGAGGCCGCTTGCTCCGCTTTTTTGCGACTTCATCCCGCGATCGTTCGGTGCGCGCCTTGGCCGACTGAACTCGCGCGCGAAGGGCCAACAAGCTCTCCCTACCGGACGTCATCGCGGCTCTCCACAACCGTGACCTGCCCCAGCGGGTAACGTCGAACTCGCGCGCCCACGCGCACGACGACAAACCCCCAGGCGGTCTTGAAGTCGATCCCGTGGGTCATGCGGCACTGGTCTGAGAACTCCCGCGCCTCGACATCGCCCATCTCCAGGATCCGATCGCGCCATCGCGTGACCTCCTCCACGTACCCCTCGCCATCGGGGGTGCGCACCCTATCCCCGACGCACAACAGCAAGGTCGATCACCTGCCCCCCTCCCTCGCCGTACACCCGGCGCCACAGCTCAGCCGCGTACCGCCACGCGAACTCGCCCCCGAGCCCCCAGTTGAGCAACATCGCCATGTGCTCCTGGTGATCGCCGATCGCGTAGCAACGCTGCCACGTCTTGCGGACGTACGAAACATTCCAGTGGCCCGTCATGAACGGGCTGACGACCGCGCCGACGAACGTGTGATCCTCCATCGAGGAGAAGGACGCCAGCACGTCGCCGCCCAGGTGCTCAGCCACAGTGCCGAGACGCGTTGCCTGGAGCACGTAGCGCGCGCCGTTCCCCGGCTCCCAGACCAGGACGCCCACAGGGGGGCCAGCCACGTACAACGTCGTCCTGCCCTCTGGTGGCCGATCAAGCATCGGCGCTTATTTTACCAGAAAGTAGCCGTTTGTCAAGACACAGATTCGACGGGGTGCGCAATAGCCCTGCGCTTTTCACGCTCGCGGCGACGGTTCATCATCTCGGTGACATACGTGAAGTGGAAGTCAACGTGGTATTTGCCAGCAACCGCAGACAGCAGCGAGCGGATCGAGCCCACGACGTGTCCGTTGCGGCCGATCACCAGCGGGATATCCGCGGGGTGCGTGAACAGCTCCGCAATCACGCTCGTCTCTCCGGATCGAATCACCACGCGCACCTCATCCGGTTTGTTTACGAATGTCCGCACGACCAGCAGGATCTCCCGCATGGCCACCTCAACCTCTGGCTCCCTTGGGTTCTCGTCCACCTCGGCCTCCTCAGAATCCAAGATCGTTCAACGCCGCCTGCTCCGCCGCGTCCCGCGCAGCCATTCGCCGATCCGCCTCCGCCCTCGTGATGCCCATGCGCCGCAGCGCGTTGCTCCGGGTCGCCCGCTCCCGGGAGGCGCGCAGCTCGCCCAGCTGGGCGCTATAGCGGCGACACAGCGCGTGCAGCCACCGGTAATCGGAGGTCGCCAGAGTGCCTGCGCTCTGGAACTGGGATCGCACCGCATCGACGCGCGCCCGATCAGCCGGCCGCAACTTCACGCTCCGCAAGTCCCGCAGCATCTCGTCGATGGCCACCGCAACACCTCACCGTTCAACCGCTGTTCTAGCATCGTTCGAGAGGTGTTGTCAAACGGAGTTGCTAGGTAAAAGGAGCGAACACGTGTGCGCGAGGAAGGGGAGGGGAGCCTAGGCGGCCGCGCGGTCGAGCACCGAGCCGGCGAGGATCTGCAGCTCCAGGGCGCGGTCCGCGCTGACCTCCTGGTCCTGCGCGAAGAGGCTGATCGCGTTGGAGGCGCGCCAGAGGGTGTTGCCGGGGGGCAGCATCTCGACGTCCGGGGTGTTGAAGACGCCCACCAGCGCCTTCTCCTCCGACTTGGACACGCTGCCAACCTTGCGCAGCTGCTGGAAGAGGGCGGCGACGTCGATCTCGGTCTCCGACGCGCGCCGCAGGAGGGCCATCTCCTCGTTGATCCGCTCGGGCCGCATCAGCGCGCCGATGACGTCGCCCATGGCCGAGATGCTGGCCTGCGTGTCCAGTCGGCGGGTCTCATCCGAGAAAGCGAAGTCCTCGTCGAGACGCCGACCGAGGTGCACCTGCCGGAAGGCGTCCTGCCGCATGGCCCCGTTGAGGCACCAGACGCGCAGGACGAAGAGGCGCAGGTCGAGGGCGCCAGCACCGAAGTCACTGTTCTTGAGGGTGGCGCCCACCACGCAGAGGCCGCGGGGATCGGTCGGAACCGGGTCGAAGATCGTGGGGAGCGTCATGGTCAGCGTGACCTTCGTGTCGTACACGTGCCCGTCGGTGGGCACCGCGCCGAAGCCCTGCATCGCCCGGACGAAGTGCTCGAAGATGGGGCCGCTGTCCAGGCAGCGGTAGCGGTCCGAGAGGATGCCGCGCACCTGGTCACCCACCGCGCGGAAGAGCAGGCGCTCGCGGTCGATGTTCGTGTAGATGCGGTTGAGGGCATCCGCCAGCAGATCGGTCGACCAGGGCTGCTCCTGATCGAGCAGACGCCGCGCCGTGGTCTGCCCCATGATGTTGGTCTTGCTCACCCCCTGGTCCAGGGCGTGAGGGTGCACCGCCAGCACCCGGGTGTCGCCGTTGCGGCCGAGGGCCACCTCCAGCTTGTTGTGGGCGTTCGCCCGAAACCGGAAGGCGTCGGTCGGCACCAGGAAGTCCTGCGGCCGCTCCGCCTCGATCCGCGTGAGGGTGTTCACCGCCTCCTCGCGGCCCCGGTTGATGAGCGCCTCGTACTTGGCCCGGACCTGGGCCACCTTCTCCTCGGGAGCCTGAAACTCGTACATGGGATCCTCCTTTCGCCAGCAAACCGCCCAGGGTAATCCTGACCCAGCGCCAGCGTACAGGGATAGATTAACACCTTCGACTGCGTTTGTCAACTGCTAATCGACAGCGGTTGGCGATAAAAGTGCAGCGCACAGCAGGGCACACTGGGAAGATGAATCCTCCAGGGAAATCGGATAGATGCGGTCTATCACACGGAGGTTCAACACGGGGTGCTGCCCCGATGCGTCGAGAACACCGATCGATCCGACTAGTCCATCCAGCGGCGGGAAGCTCCGATCGATGCGGTATCGCACCCCATCGATCGCCCAATCCAGATCTGCAGGATCAGCAAACCAATCCGCGACATCCTCGGGGGTATCCCCGTAGCCGTAGGCCAGCAGCCCAGCCGCATGCCGCTGGATGCCGTACGCGCAGGCATCGTAGTTGCGCACGCCACACCAGGCCACCAGAGTATCCCCCAGCGGGATGCTGCCAGCGAGCGCCCACGTGGGCGCCCACCGATGCCGGTGGAGGGGTCCCTCCGCGACCACGGCCCCGTTGACGTCCAAGGTGCGAATCATGCCGCCGGGGGCCTGCTCGGTGCGCTGCTGCCACTCCAACCGGACAGCCTCCGACGTGCGGACCGCACGCACCCAGAGACCATCCGCGCTCCGCGCGTAGTAGATCTCCGGCTGGATGTGCCGCCGATCGTACACGGAAGTTCAGTTCGGCTTCGATCCGCCGTCGAGGCGCCCGGTGCGCACAAGCTGATCGCGCATCGCACGCAGGTCCGCGGTCGCCGCCTCCTCCGCCTCGGCCTCCTCGGGCGTGGGCGAGACAGCAGCCTCGGCGGCCGCAGCCGCCCGATCGGCCTCCATGCGCTGCATCCCAGCCTCCATCGCCTCCGCCAGCATCTCCCCCTCCAGGACGCTCGGGGGCCCCTCGTCCAACGGGCCGTCCCACATGCCAGCGGCCTCCAGCTCCTCCTCCAGTCCGGACGGCCCATCCGGGAGCTGGATCGCCTCGACCATGGCCTGGCGGCGCTCCAGGTCCGCCTGGGCCGCCACGTTGAGGCGCTCACGCACCTCGTCGCGACGGGCGATGGCGTTGACGCTCCAGGCCGCCCCCTCCTCCTCGACGGGCACCTCGCCGAACATACGCAGCCCCCCCGTGGTGGGGAACTCCGTGCCGGCCGCCTCGTAGCTCGCCTGGGCATCGCGCTCGTCCGCGAAGACCTCCACGATGGGCGCCGCGCCCTCTCCCTGCGGCGTCTCCACCACGTAGAACTGGAGGTCGGATCGGCGCACCACGCCGGGCACGATCTCGTCGTCCGGGTGCGGCTCGGCGCCCTTGGGCTCCAGCCCCAGCGGGATCCGCATGCCGGGCGGCAAGCACCAGAGGTGCGTCTGGGGGGCGTCCACGCGCCGATCCTCTGATGGGAAGATCTCGCACGCCTCCGCGGTCGGCCCAGCGATCTCGTTCTTGATCCGCTGGAGATGCTTCCACTCGGGCGGCCTCCCATCTCGACGCACGATGATCATGTGCATCACAGGCGCAGCTGACGGGCGCCCATCCGGCCCCATCATCACGAAGCCCGAGCTGGTCGTCTGCTTCACGTAGACGGCGTACTTGTGGTTTGCGAACGCGGCCACCACTCCCTGGGCCGCCCCCTCCGGATCGACTGGCATGCGCTGCAGCGGCACCCACTGCGTGCTGGCCGCGCGGTTGCGATCGAAGCGGACGACGTTCTTCCCGTTGTGCTGCTTGCTGGCCATATCGCTCACCCGATCCGCGCCTTCACGCGCATGTCGAACTTGCGGGGGCGCCCCTCGCGCAGGACAGCCACGATCTCGGCGTGGCGATACAGCTCGGCCACCTTCTCTCCCAGCGCATCCTTGGTCTCGAACCCCGCCACCTGGAGCTGCTCCATCGCCTCGTGGCGGTACAGCACGGCCCACGGCATGGCCGCCTGCAACAGCGGGTCCGTGAACTCCATCGCGTCGCGCACCTCGGGCGTCCGCTCCGGGATGTTGGCGATCTCCCGCACCAGCCGCACCGGCAGTTGCAGCACCGTGTCCCCAGTCACCTTGTCCACGTTCATCTCACTGCTCCTTCTGGCGCTCCTGCTCCAGCGCCTCCAGCCGATCCATCAACTGGTCGTTCATCCACGCCATCTCCGCCGCGTTCCGCTGCCACCGGCGGATCGTCAGCGTCCGCCACAAGCGCCCGATCAGGACGCCGATCATCAGCGCCGCCACCGCGGTCCCCGCCAGCATCCACCACGTCATTGGTCACCTTCCCGCGCACACGTGTGCGCATCTGCACGATCCGGCGCCACCCCGCCAGGCGCACCTGGATGAGCTTGGCCACGGCATCCAGTGGCGACGAGACATGGAGGGTTCGACGCTCCTGTCCGTAGGCGGGGAACGTGCACCAGCCGTCCGGCTCGAACCGCGTGCCGAGCCATGCCTCGATCAGCGCCTCCTCGTCCCAGGCCCCGCTCTGGAGCAACGTGTTGGCCTGTCGGCAGAGCATCTCGACCATGGCCCTGGCATCGTCCGTCTTCGTTGCGGCGTTGGTAGCATCACGCGCCGTCGTCATGATCTCGTCCTGCCCCCCCTGGGCCGACACCGTCACATCCAGGTGAACCAGCCGCTCCCCGTAGAAGGCCACCTTGGCGTACACGTCCTGGACGCCAATCTCCAGCTTCACATTGAAGCCCGGGAGACCATCCAATACCAGGGCCGCATCGATCGCGCTTCGCTGATCGCGCATCCTGATCCTTCCTCACAGCGGCAGCAGCCGCTGCACCTTCCCGTGCTGGGCGTACCAGCACTCTCCCATCAGCGGGCACCGCTCGCACTCGGGGTACTGCCCCGCTGCGCACGGCCCCGCGCCCACGTCCAGGACCATGCTGATGGCCATGTAGGGCGCCGTGAAGATCGGCCCGTTACCATCTGGGGGGCCATCCCCGTCCCCAGCCTGCGCCGCGGCCTCCAGCACCTCGCCGATCCAGATAGCGGGCGTCACCTCGGGCGCAACACGGCGCCCCACCCGGTCCACATTGGTATCCACCGGCACCGCAGCGAAGCCGTGCAACGCGGCCACCATGGCCGCCGTGTAGGGGCCAACGCCGTTCTGATTCGCCAGGTAGGCCGGGAGCTGCGCCCGCGACAACTCCCCCAGCGCCACGTAGTGGAGCACCTCCGCGAGGCCGTTCACCGTACGCAGCTTCATGGCCCCCAGGCCCAGTGGGGCCACGCGCGCCAACCGATCCGGCTCGGACAGCGACAGCCAGTCCAGGTAGCTCGTGACGCCCGCGAACACGTCGAAGTAGGCCCGGGCCACCGCGTCCGCTCGGGTCTGCGCGAGCAGGCCCTCCACCAGGGCGCGCCGATCCAGTGGCTCCTCGGGGCTGCGCCAGGGAAGCAGCCGGTCGTTCCAGTGCCGATCCGCCCAGGTCAACAGCGCCTGTACCTGTGCTGTCGCTCCCATGCAGCCCTCCTCCGCCAGGGAAAAAGCGGGGGCCCCTCGGGAGGCGGGCGGGGGGGACGCTCACCTCGACCGAAGGGCCCCCATAAACCTATTTCACCGCACGCGCACCCCCTCCATGCGGTACGTCCGCTTGCGGCCCTCCGTGACCACCGGGATCCACAGCGGCATCTCCTCGCGCGTCGCCCCGAGCCAGCGCGCCACCGTCGTGATCTTGCTGTTGTACCAGAGGTTCCGCTCGGCGAATGGGTCCGCCCCGGGCCACAGCATCCATGGGCGCGGGTGCGGATCCCGCACGCGGTAGCGGGACGAGTAGAACAGCGCACGCCGGGCCATCTCCTCGGCCCCGATGTACAATCCCGGCACGATCGACGTCAGCTGGTCGAACTGCTCCCGCGTCAGGTGCTTCATGGAGTAGCGCATCTGCCAGGGACCACCGTCGAACTTGTTCCCCATGTGCATCGTCACAACCTTGCCGCTCTTCATCTTCACCTGGACCTTGCCCTTGGCGAAGTCCGGGTGGGTGACGATACCCCAAACCGTGTCGCGGTCGTAGGTGAGCCGGAACTTGTCCACGACCTTCTTCTCGACCTTGCGGGTCGCCGTGCGGCCGCGCCACGTCTCCGTGATCAGGACCTTGCCGACGTGGGTCGCCGCCCACTTCCGCGCCGCGAAGCAGAGGGCGCACTCGTTCATGCCGGACTCGTTGGCCATCGTGGCGAAGGCTCCCCACGGGTTCAGCGCCACGCCGGTCTGCCGCTCCACCTCCTCCAGCGCAGCCAGGAAGTGCGCCGCCCAGAGCGCCGCCTCGAACACCAGATCGTCCTCGGCCACCTCCTCGCCACAGCGCTCCCAGCGCACCTGCTTGCTCTCGGGGTGCACCCGGGACCGCAGCACGCCGATCGTCAGCCGCTCCACCAGCGGGCGCTCCGCGGTGCTCGCAGCCCACAGGTGATCCATGTCCACCGCCACCTCGGGCACCGGAACCGTCAAGCGCGCGATCTGGTCCTTCAGGTGCGCGTCCGGATCCGGGACCGTCAGCTCCTGCTCCGTGTTGACCACCTCTCCGTGAACCGTCACGGCGCCCGCTAGCATGGCAGCCAGCGTCAGCGCCAAGAGTAAGATCGGTACTCGCATCTCGTACACCTCCTTCGCGGCCGACTATACCACAACCTGCCGCGCAGCAACCGCTCAGACCGCGCGAAGCGCCCCCCGCCGATCTTGCAACTGCTGCCAAACCTCCCGGCCGTACTCCTCGTCGCCCAGCACGAGGTTCAGGAGCGCCACCAGCGGCCCCACGCGCCCCTCGCTCTCCACGCCAAACGCAGCGAGCTTCCCCGCCAGGTAGGAGTAGTGGTGGAGCGCGCCATCGCTCAGCGTCAGCGCGATCAGGCCCTCGTGCGCGGACACTGACACCAGCAGGTCCCCGACCGCGCACCCCAGCGCCTCCGCGGCGATCTGCGATCGGATGGGCGTCGCGACCAGCACGTAGCGCGTGCCATCCCCGGGCTGCCACTCCACCAGGGTGACGCCGTGTTCGTCCTCATAGAACTTGTCGTACTTTCCCCCGTACCCAGTCACCGACGGCTTCCGCATCTTTCTCTCCTTGCCCGCATCGCGCGAGCAGTTAGCGCCCATCTGGCGGCGGCGGTGGCACGAACACCCCCCGCGCCAGCAGCGCGGCCTCGCTGTCATCGTCCTCCTCCGGATGATCGCGCACCACCACCAGGATCGTCTGCGATCCACAGCGCGGGCACACGCCCGCTTGCCGCTGCTCCGGGGTCTGATCTTCTGCCCCCGGCACCCCCGCCTGCCACCCGCAGCGCTCCTCGGACAGCTTGGTATGTGAGCAGGTGCCGCGGAACCGGAAGCCCGGGCACGAGCAGCGTACCTGCCCTTGCACGATGAGCGCCTCCACCTCGTACTCCGTCCCTGGAGCGGACACCGACGGAACCTGAAAGGACAACCGGCGACGTACCGCAGGACACGCCTGCACCTCGATCAACTTCGGTGGCACCTTCGCACCTTACACCTCGTAACCAGTTGGAGATCGTGATGCAATACTACCATTAACCTTGCGGTTTGTCAACAAAATTAGCAGGTACCGCTCGAATCATAGCAATGGCAACACACCAACCCATCCTGGTAGTTGTCACAGTGATAATCGGTGTCTATCTGCCCGATGGGAAAGGTTCCACCAGTGCAAACATTGGGGAACATGCACCCGTAATGCGGGTCTGCCACCGGGCAGGGCTCCGGGTCCGGCGGGTCCGTGTCGTCGGGGAGGTCGCAGCAGACGAAATCGTACTGGCAGAAACCCGCCACGACCGTGCCGTCCACTATCCCACAGAGCCACTCAGAGTAGCACAACTCCTGGCAGGGATCGGTATCCGCGTCCGTGTCCGCGTCGGTATCCGCATCGCTGTCCGCGTCGGCATCGGTGTCCGCATCGGTGCTGGCGGGATCGCAACAGACCGAACCGTCATCGTCCGGGCAGATCCCTGCGACCATCGTGCCCGCCTCGCAGTCGTCGTAGGGCAGGCAGGTGTGCGAGCACATGGGGTGCGGCATGCCCGCGCAGCAGATGTAGCCTGAAGCGCAGCCGGTCGCACTCGGCAGCTCCCATCCCTCCCACCAGGCGCACTTGGCCGCCGTCACGCAGCCGTAGGTCGGCTCGCACGGGCCAGCATAGTCCGTGTCGCTGTCGGCATCCGCATCCGCATCGCCGTCGGCGTCTGCGTCCGAGTCCGCGTCGGTGTCCGCGTCGGTGTCGGAGTCGGTGTCCGCGTCCCCGTCTGCATCTGTGTCCGCATCTCCAGAAGATGTGTCCTCATCGAACGGATCGTATCCACCGGGATCGCCACAGGCGGCCAGCAGCACCAGAAATATCCATGAGCGTTTCATCGTTTGCCTCCTTGCACTTGGACGGACTGCACGTCCGGTTCCCCGCATTGTATCACCGCGTTCCCCTCAGCGCAGCGCATAACGACGCCGACCACCACCAGGGCGACCACAAAGGCGACGCTTAGACGGCACAGGCGCGCCCGGGCCCGATCCAGCTGGTCGTCGAAGGGCAACCGCAATGCCATCACGATCCTCCCAAGCGCGCCATTCTAAGGCGCTCTTTGGCGCGATGAAGGTGATCCGCGTACATCTCATCGAGCGCCGCGGCCTCAGCATCGTCGAACGCGCGCAGGATCCGCTCCAGAACCTGCCCCTGCGCCTCCGCCGCCAGCATCCGCCCCCGGTCCACAGCATCCAGGGGCCGAGCATCCTCCAGTTGGAGCGCGCGCTGGCGCACCTGCCGCAACTCATGCTCTACGATCGTACGGTACGGGCCCATCCCATCCTCCGCGCGGGCATCATCGCCCTGCCATCGTGAGGATAGCTTAACCCGTTGTTATGCGTTTGTCAACCGCAAATCGGACCAGCGGGGGAAACGGAGGATCCATCGCGGGGGGCAATTGCGAAGACGTCCTCGGTGCGGATCACGGTGTACCGATGATCGCCGATATCCACGTCGCTCCCAGCGAACTGGCCCAGAAGTACGCGATCCTGGACCTGCACCGCGCCGGCCTGGGGCCCGACCGCCAGCACCTGCGCCCACGACAGCGGCTGTTGCGCCTTGGCGGGCAGCACGACCCCCCCGGGGGTCCGGCGCTCCGCCGGCTTGTCGCGCTGGATCAGGATGTAGTCCCCTTGCATCATCACCGCCTTGGCAACGTTGTCATCCATTTTTTCGCTCCTTGTAGTCCAGGCACTTGCGGCCCAGTTGCATCGCTCGTTCGATCTCGGGGCGCGTCAGCTGCCGCGGTTGCAGCGCGCACCCCTTCCGCTTCTTGGCATCGGCCATCCAGAGCACCTCATCGAAGGTCAGTGCCCGCGCGCCCACCTCCTCGGCAAGCTGGAACGCCTCCAGCAGCCCCACCGCGCGCGCCACTGCTACGCTTCCCCGAGCAGCCAGGTCTCCAGCGTGACCTCCTGCTCCTGATCGACCACCACGGTGGACACGTGCCCACCGTACTTGGTCGCCATCTGCTGCGCCCGCGCCACATCTGTATAGGATCCCCAACAACGAACCCGGAATCCGATGGCCGGCCCGGTGGGTTGCTCCTCCCGCGCCTGCGTTGTCACGATGTAGATCAGCATGTGATCTCTATCCTTTCGCGAACACGTGTTCGCACCTTAGCCCATCGCACATCGGTTTGTCAACGAGATTGGCGCTCCTTGGCGCGCTTGCGCTTGGCCTGCGCCGCCATGACCTTCAGGACGGCCTCGGGGCGCCACGCGTGACCCGTCCACATGGCGTACCCGTACTTCCCCTTCACGTGGTCGGCCAGGTACTGCCCGTGGCTGGACGCGCGCTGCATGCGCGTCCACACCGTGCGGGGCACCTTGACGTAGCGGTAGAGCCACCCCGGGTGCGCCTTGCGCCCGGGCCCGCGCGCGCGGAACCGCACGAACAGCATCCGCGCCTCGTCCGCGTACCCGATCTCATGGATCGTGCTGCTCTCAACTCGAACCATCGCTGGCATCCCATCGGGGTCTGGGGGTGGACGGAACACGATCTTACCTTAGCGCATCCTCCTCGGACGTGTCACGGGGATCATTCCAGGGGACCTCGCGGTCCTCGTGGTCCACCAGCAGGATCGCGTGGACAGCCGAGGCCGCGCGGAACACGCCATCCTCGTCGCGCACGAGCCGATCGTCGGGCAGCGACCGCGTCCCTGTGGGGGGCACGCCGCGCAGCGGCAGCGCGCGGAGCAGGCCCAGCATCGCGTCCATCAAGGGTCCCTCCCCGCGGCCTCGTCCCTGGCGGCCTCCTCCACGCACGCCACACACGCGCGGGAGAGCGCGCCACGGATCTCCAGGCCGTGGAAGAACTGCAGCTCCGCCAGCGGCCTGGGCTCGCCGCAGACGTGGCACGTCATGACCGGATCGAAATGGTACCAGCGGCGCAGGCAGCACACCTTGTACTTCCTGCCGGATCCGCATGGACATTGGTCGTTGCGACCGATCTTCATTCGCGCCCATCCAGGATCCGCATCCCTTGATGGTAACGCTTCGAGATACCACGCTGTTCAGGAGGCAGCTCATGCGTCCGCATGAGGTTATCCTCTAAGTCGGCTCGCTTCACGCACACTGCGATCCACGATCCGCTCTGCGCAATTGCTCGCACGTAGTCCGCATGCGTCGGCCGATCCGGAGTTCCAGCGGCAGGCCGAGACAGCAACATCACCGCCTCGACCACCTCTTCCGAAAAGCGCGCCTCCAGCTGCGCGCGCGTCACGCCGCAGTCCTCCACCACGTCGTGGAGCACCGCCGCGCACATCGCCGCCTCCCCGGCCGGGTAGACGCGGGCCATGACCCGCAGCGGGTGCAGGATGTACGGCTTCCCGACCTTGTCCACCTGCCCCGCGTGCTTCCACGTGGCAAACCGGATTGCCCGCTCGATCTGCGTCACAACACCCTCCTACCGGTCGATCCCCTCGCGCCAACAGGCGAGGTCTTCCTCGTACGCCTCGCGGTCCACCTGCCGCTGCGTGGGCACGTCGTCGTCGTAGCAGTCCGCGCAGACGCGCGCCCCGTCGATCAGCTCGTAGTCCCGGCACGCCTCCCCGCGCTCCTTGCAGACGTCACACTGCGGACAAGAGCAGCACTCTCGGCAGGTGTCGCACTCGTCGCAGTACGACTGGCCTTCGTCCAGCTCCATCCCGCAACTCGGGCACTCCTTCGCAACCTCCCCCTTCCCACCGCACACCTCGCACTGGACCATCCACTTCTTCGCCATCTCACACCTCCAGTACGCGGATCTTCTCCATCTCCGCGTCGATCTCCCCGGAGATCCGGTTGACCTTCTCGGACAGCTTCGCGTGGTACTTGCGCAGCGCCTCGACGTACTCGCGTCGCACGGCGAGTTCGTCCGGGTTGGCCTTCTCCCAAGAGTTCCCATTTGACCAATCGTGAGCATCCAAATGCGGGGATCCTTCGCGCCAAATTCCAACGCTGTACCGCGTCTTCGCATCGGAAGGCTTCCCAATGCGAAGCTCCCCTCCGCTGTACTGCTTCGCAACTGTCAGGCGGCGGTCCATCTTGAGCTTCCGCAGGTGGGTCCCACACAGCGGCGCTCCATCGTGCTCGCCCTTCGCTGGTTTCCCACACGGAGCGCTATGGCGGCTCCATACCTCACCAGCCCCGACCATCGCCACGCACTTCTTCTCGTCAGCCATCGTCGCCTCCGTCACGCCTTCCGGCGGTTGCCGCGGGCCGTCACCTCGACGCGCCTCCACCGCTTCCCGCAGTCCACGCACGTCCCGACCTCGGCCCCCCGCTGGTAGACCACCGTGCCGCAGCGGTGCGGCTGCGGGGGGGCATCACGCGCCATCTCGTCCCGGCAGTCGTTGCAGATCCGCTTGCGCCCGTAGTGCAGGTACGGCTGGACCTGCGAGCAGTTCAGGCACACAGGCATGCCGCACCGGAAGCACCGCGAGCGCACCAGGGCGCTGCTGTTCGCCGGAGCGAGGCAGTCGATGTCCACGACATTGCAGTGTTCCATTCGCATCGTCATGCGGTCCTCCTCGCTGCTGCTGCGGACACCGCCGCGCGCCGCCCCGCCTCTGCCACCAGGACTTCCGGGCGGTACACGATCATCTCCCGATCCCGGCTCACACCACGCTCGATCATCCCCGCGTAGTGCGCCATGGCCGCGATGACGTGCTTGCAGGCGTATGGCTGCGCGCCAGGGTGCGCACGGTTCCACGCGTGCCCCCGATGGAAGTAGTCGGCGCAGGAGCAGTACAGGACGCCATCGCTGCCCAGCCGCAGGACGTAGTAGCCGCCCCCGTGAACGCCCGCCCCCCCCAGAGGGCGCCCGCAGACCTCCTGGCGCTGGCCCCGGCGCGTGCGCCGGTACAGGGCCACCACGTTCGGGTGGCCATCGGAGTCGCACAGGCGCCGCAGGTGTCTACCTGGCGTGCACGCGTGCAAGTACATGGCCACCTCCTTCGCCCAGCATCCGCGCCGGGCCTCCGCTCACACCCCTATATTAACCACTGAAACAGGTTTGTCAACAGGAAAAGTTATGCAGCATCCCAGCGCTGCCAGCAGGCGAGGCAGAGGAGGTTGGTCGCGCCCGAAGCCCAGGCACGAACGCGCGCCTCCAAGATATCCGGAGGTGCCGTGCGCCGCAGATAGGCGCACGTGGATCCTGACAACCGGCGCTCCACCTGCGCCCCGCACCCAGGGCACTTCCACCCGACAACGATCGATCCGTCCCGTTGGACTTCCGCCTCATACTCGACCGGCCCACGGGTCCCCGTCCAACCGAATGGCCACTGCTCCGGGAGCGGCCGCTTCGCGTGAACACGCATCTTGCCCAAGCGAGCGCGGCCAGCCTTCTTGGGAATGGCAACGAACGAAGATTTGCGAGCTGCAGCAGCTTCCTCGCGAGCAACCGCTTCGATCTCTCGAATGCGGGCCAGCGCAGACGCCCGCTCGTGCTCTGGCGTGCCGCTATGCGCCGCCAGGGACTGGAGCCGCTGCAGCAGCTGAGATCGATTCACCTCGATCCTCCTCGCCGATCTGGCGGGACGACCTGGATCACAAGCGGCTCCGTCTTCTCGCGGAACAAGGCCCCAGCCGCGTACAGCCGCGTCTGCGCCTGCGCCTCCGGCAACCCACTGGGGTACCACGTGTAGCGCTCCTTGTGCTCGTGGCCCATCAGCACGATGTCGGCCCGCCCCAGGACCACCTCGAAGAACTCCTTCGCGTCCTTCAACCGGCAGAACCAGTCGGTGTAGTACGGGTTGTGGTGCAGGGCCACCACGCTCACCGCCCGGTGCTTCTTCATCTCATCCAGCTTCCACCTCAGCCTGGTGCGCTGCCAGAACCCCACGCGGCCCTGCGCGAAGTCCACGATGCTGCCGGTCCGCAGACAGGTGTCGAGGCCAATGATCTGCCCCACAGGGAAGCCATCCACGCGGAACATCCAGTTCGTCTCGGCAGCCAGCGCCACCCGCAGCGTGGCGAACCGCCGCACGCAGTCCGCGCTGTAGAAGTTGCCCAGCCGCCCGAAGTCGTGGTTCCCGGGAACCAGCATCAGGCGCCCCGTGAACGGCGCGAGGAGCACTTCCGCCTTGGCGTACTGATCCTCCTTGCCGTCGTCCGTGATGTCGCCGGTCGCCACCACCACGTCGCCCGCCGTGAACATATCCAGGATGCCAGCGAGCTTCTCGCGCACCACGGCGTTGTCCTTGTTATTGCCGCGGATGTGCAGGTCGCTGATGTGGATGATGCGCATTTCAGTCTTCCTTCCAACGCCAGGTCCAGATGTGGGCCGGCCGCAGGCTCCCGATCGGGGGCGATCGGAAGATGAACAGCGCGCTCTCGCGCGGGTTGCTCGTCTGCTTGATACCGGGGGGCGCCACGAACTGCACGCGCGGCGACAGCAGCCGAATCTCGGCGCCGGCCGCCACCGCCGCCCGCCACCACGCCGTCGAGGGAGCCACGAGGCCCACCAGCACCGCCGTGGACCGTGGTTCCCGACCCACCTCCGCAATGGCCTTCTGCACCCACCGCTCCATCCCGCTAAAGCCCGGGTTGCACCACACCGTCTGGGAACACAGGGGCGTGCAGCAGTCCTGGTCCGCCCCGTAGCCCTCCCGATGGACCGGGACCACCCGCGCCTGGCCCACGCCGAACCACGGCCGCGCCAGGCCATCCAAATCCGCGTCGAGGTAGTACGGAACCACAGCGTTGTCCGCGCTCGCAGCCACATCCAGGTCGAACAAGAACTCGGGCTGTAGAGCCCGCAGCAGATCGATCGGCGTGCGCCACTCCTACCGGATACTATGTTCAGACTCTACTTGCGCGTTTTCCATCATCGGTCAGCTCCTCGCACGACCAAGGTGATCTCTAGTCGGTAATCTACCTCCGGATGCAGCGCATAGAAGCTCTCGTTGGAGATCTTTTTTGTGCTTGCAACTGGATGCCCCATCTCTTCGAGAACCACATCTTGCGCCACAATGAGATCAGAATGCTGAACTAGGCGCTGGTCATAGAGCGCACGCGCAGCAGCGAGGATCTCGCCTATCAGGCGATCTCGCTCGCGACGCGTTGCATCAGACATCTTCGCGATCTGGTATCCGCCGCGTCTCGGCATGACATGCCACCTACTTTCCTCGGGGCGCGGGGCGTCCCGCCTCCAGCAGGTCGTGCTTGAACAGGTGCGCGCGCCCCTCCAGGAGCCGCGTGGCCGCAGCGAGGAACTCCGGCCAGCTGATGGCCCGGGCCCGCGCGTCGTGGTTCCACTTCCCGACCTTGACAAGGTCGGTCCGGTCCCGCACCGCGTCGATCGCCCGCAGCCCCTCCGCGGCGTCCAGCACCGGCTCGACGCTGACCCAGGTCCGCACGCCCGCGTCCCGAGCCAGATCGAGGGCACGGAGGCGCTCCGCGATGGGCGGCGCATGCGGCTCCCAGTGCTGCCGCATCGCCTCGTCCAGGAAGCAGATCGTGGTGCCCAAGCTCCAGCCGCACCGATGGAGCTGCGGAAACAGCGGTACCACAGCCAGCGGGTTCTTGGTCAGCACCGTGACCTGGAGCAGCTCACGCTCGGCGATCTCTAGCGCGACCCCGAGGGCCTCCGCCTGCTCCGCCGTGCCGAGCGGGTCGGTCGCGAAGCTAAACAGGATCTCCCGGGGATCGCCGCGGTGCGCCGCAGCCGATGCCTCGAACCGCGCCCGCCAGTTTAGCTTCGGTCGCACCGTGGGCCAGTCCTCGGGGCGCACGCGAAGAGCGGCAGACGCATAGCAATAGCGACAAGCGTGGGCACAGCAGATGGCGAGGTTGCACGCCAGCGGGGCGTACTCCAGGGCGCGCCCCCGGGGCGTGTAGATGAGATCGTCGCGCGCGGCCATGCGGTCATGCATACGACAGCGGTGGGCGTTTGTCAACGAGGAAGTGGGCCGGCAGCCGCGAATGATACCTGCTGCAATATGTTGAACAGTTTTCTGCCACGCTTCCGCCGCACTCGCTCTGCTTCCTGTTCCTCTGGCGTTAGGCTATCCCACCATTCCTGCGCCTTGCGCTTCACCTCTGCCTGCTCCCGCTCCCGCCGTTCCTCTGTGCGCGACCCGATGCCGTGCGCCCTTCGCCACTTCGCTTCGCCCATGGGTAACCTCATCGCTTTTCCAGCATACCTCTCCGTTGGCATGCCGATCAACCGCGCAGGCGCCACATCGGGCGCCCCTTTCCTCCACGAGGCCCAGACTCAAACCCAGCCGACGCCAGTCGCCCCTGACGCGACAGGCGCCCCAGGGCGGCCGCCACCCGCAAGGCCGCATCGGGAGCAACGGCAACCCCTTCGGCCAGGGCCCGATCTACCAGCGCTGCGCAGGTCTGCGCCTCACCCTGGAGGGCCCCCGCCACCCATGGCGCCAGCGAGCGCGCAAGTGCCGGGGGCTTCTGACAGCGCAGGCCGCCAACCTTAACCAGTACCTCCCGGGGCGCGTCCTCCCCTGGCAACTGGGCCTCCACCACCACGCCACGTGGATCCACGCGCAGCACACGCACAGACAGGTTGGGACGCACGAGGCGAGCTTGGAATGGACCCCCTTGCATCAGCGCACGCACAGTACTCCAACGCACCATAGCTCACATCCTTTTCCCGCCGTGCCTGTATGGTCGGCCACGGTTGAACTCGATCTTGTCCCGCAGCGCCCTGGACAGGTCGATCCCGCGCTCCCCGCAGAAGTCGAAGACTCGGATCAGCACATCCGCCATCTCCTCGGCTACCCCGGGAACCCCAGGTAGGTGATCCGATGGAGCAGCAAGCCCCTCCGGACTCCGCAGGTACTCTAACGCCTCGGACAGCTCCGAGTGCATCAGTGCGATCAGATCCCCGTCGCTCCTCGGGGCGTCCCACCAGCCGTGCTCACGCGCGATCTGGTGACATTCGGCCACCATGGCCGCGATCCCATCACACCACATCCGAGGATCGTCTCCATCTTCCTTTTTGTACACAAACGCATACGGCCCAACCTTTTTGAATGTATCTGTCATCACTGGCCTCTATTGCGGATCTTCACCGTTCGATCCTCGCGCCTCCGAACCTCACACTCGGCCAACTCCAGCAGATCGCGTAGCTGGTCAGCGTCCACCTCCACCTCGCTCCAATCGTCGTCGGACTCTGCCAGTCGCTTACGGAACGCATCGACCAATGTTCTCTCCTCACTCATCTCATCTCATCCATTCTTCGATGTGGAATCTCGCAGCAGATCGCCCAGGTTCGTCCCGATCTTCGGTCCGCGATGCCCACGATGCTTCCCATTGTCATGAACTGAAGTACACGACGTCATCATTTCGCCCAACGGAAGAAGCTGTTTTGCCACCTTCATCCGAACCACCTGCTCCCACGCTTCCTCGACATCGGCATCCGTCGCCAGCCCAGCTTCTCGTTGCGCCAAAACCGCTTCCAGTCTCGCATTCGCATCGAGAAACTCCTTCTGCTTGGACTTCAACATGAACGCTCCTACGACCTCGCGTGCGTCAGGATCTTGCGGAACTCACGCTGGTCGAAGATCGCCTGCCGCACCGTCGTCGCGATCTCCGTCTGACGCTCGACCGGGACAAGGACCTGCACCGCGCCACCGGTCCGGTCGCTGGACCGGAAGATGAGCAACGACCACCCCATCAGCTTCATCCCGATGGGCGAATTGATGCCGAAGTCGTCGATCCGGAACAGCTCGATGTTCTCACCGCCCTTGCTGAGCCAGCCCGTCTCGATGCCCAGCCGCTGCGTCGTGATCGTGAACCGGTTCGACGCCGACTCGTACCAGCGGCAGATCAGGTAGACCAGCCCGGGGATGACGAACAGCAGCAGCAGGAAGATCAGCAGGATGATCTGCCCGACGCTGTAGAACACCGGGATTTCCCCCTTGTAGACCAGCTTCTCCTCGGAAACCTCCTGGCGCTTCGCGTTCGCCACGAGGTCCTCGCCGCAGAACCGGCACTTCTTCGCCACCGCCCGGATGGGCTCCCCACAAATCGGGCACGGGATCAGGTCGTTCGCTTCGGACATGATTGCTCTCCCTTCGGTTGCGCGCCTACTCCTCGATCGGGGCGAGAGGATTCGAACCTCCGACATCCAGCTCCCAAAGCTGGCGCGCTACCAGGCTGCGCTACGCCCCGTCGTCACCTCAATCCTTGGCCTCCACCCTCCCTTTCGGCGGCGCAATCGCAGAAGGAGCGCGCGGCCCCGACGACGCGCCAGATCTCCTCGGGCGGCTCCGCGTCCATGTAGCCGCAGAGCTGGCGGGCACCCCCCCCACACCGGGTGCCGGGGCACCCCTGCGCGACGAGGGCCTTGCAGCGCGCCAGCTCCCGCGCGTACCGGCTGGCGATCGCCCGGGCATCGTCCAGCTTGGCGCGCAGCGCCGGCCCTGGGTCGGCCCCCGGGGAGGGATCCGCCCCCGCGGCGGGCCCCGCGTCCGCACACGCCGCGCACCCGCAGGGATCGCGCGCCGGATCCTCGGCGAAGTCCTCCACGAAGATGACCCCCAGGAAGAAGAACCCGACCGCCGTCGCCAACTCCCCCAGGATCGGCGCCACGCACCGATCGAAGAAGCTTCGCGCCGGGATCTGGTACCATCCGCCGCCTGCCCTCCGCGCCATGCCGCTCCCTTTCGCGCTCAAGGGCCCCGGGGCGCCCCCACCTGCGGGGGCCACCCCGGGATCCCACACAACCTGTAAGCAACCACGGGGCGCCGCTCGCTCGGCGCCCCGTCTCTCCACGTGGGCCGCGGTGCTAATCGTACCCGTCGGTGGCCTGCCCGGCCCTATCCCGCACGCGGAGCCGCCGCGCCATCCCGTGCGCCAGCGCGGCCCTCCGGTGGCCCCAGCCCAGCGAGCCCGGCCCCCCCGCACGCGGGGGGTGCGCGCCGCCACGTGGCGAGAGCGACGCCCGGATCTCGCCCTGCGTCCGAACCGCCCACTGCCGCACGGGCCGGCCCCATCCCAGGGCCGCACGCACCGTCCGGAGCAGCGGGGAACGTAGCATCGTCCTGCCCCTCCTACGCCTTGACCGCCCGCGCGCGCACCGCCGCAGCACGCTGTTCCCGCAGCTCCACCGCGAACGCCGGGAACCACCGCGGCGCCCCCGGCTCGTCCCGCCAGCGGCGGCCCGCGCGTTCCTCCTGGTCGTACTGCTCGCGGAGCGCGTCCAGGCCATCGATGACGATGTCCATCACCTCGTAGAACGCGGGCCCCCCCCCGGCCCTCTCCAGGATGATCCCCCGCTCGATCGGCGCCGACCGCAGTCGGCTCCGCGCGATCTGCCGGCCCCGCGTCCGCGAGAACCGACCCAGGTCCGGCGGCGAGCAGAACGCGCAGCCCACCCGGTACAGGGTGATGGGCCGGGGGGCCGGCCGCTGCTCCCGCTCGATGGCGAACGTCATCGCCCCGTACGCCGTCCGGTAGTGCTTGTAAAAGATCCCGTCCTGCATGGTAGCCCTCCCGCCGCGCATCCTACGCGGCATGCTCACCCAGGAGTATAACCGCCGCTGGCGCGTTTGTCAACAGGTAAAACGCCTGGTTCCAGCGCACACGTGTGCGCCCCCTCCCCAGCGGGCCCCCACCCCACGTCCAGCGGCTCCGCAGGTGGCCGGTACTCGCCCGCGTCCCGCCCGGCCGCGCGCCCCCGCTTAGCCCCCCCGGGGCCCGGGGCCAGGAACAGCCGCCAGAACCCCCCCACGAGGGCCTCGATGCTGGGCGCCGGGGCCAGCCGGCCCTGCGTGGTGGCCGCCACCGCCTCCCACCGCCCCACCGCGGCCCCCACCGTCCGCGCCACCAGCGCCTCCCCGTGCGCCCCCACCAGCGCCGCCACGCGCGCCCGGGTCCGGGGTGCCCACGCCGGCTCCGCCGCCACAGCGGGGCCGTAGCGGGCCTCCAGCGCAGCCACGTACACCGCCCGGATCCGATCCACCGCCCCCGGATCCCCCTCCCCTCCCTCGCTGCTGCCTTCTTCGATCTCCGTTTCGAGATCGATCGCGCGCGCTACGCGCGGGGGGGGGATCTGTTCCTGTTCCTGTTCCTGTTCCTGTTCCTGGATCGGGGATGGCGTCCCGATGCCATCCGGTATGCCATCCGGTATGCCATCGAGAAGGCATCGCGCATGGCATCCGGAAGGCATCCGGAACGCCTTCCTGAAGGCTTTCAGGAAGGCAGGGGAGAGCCCCTCGCACAAGGCTTCCAACAGGTGGAAAAAACTGCCCTTTAGCGGGCTACTGGGCAGCTCATCGAACGCCCGCGCCCACGATTTCAGCGCGTTCAGACTATTGGGCGTGTTGTACCGCAGGAAGTGCGGCAGCAGCACGACCTGGGCGTGCTCGTCGTACAGGGCGAACCCCTGCGCTTCGGCCTCCCGGAACGCGGCGATGTAGCGATCGAAGGGCCAGCGCTTCTCCGCCGCCAGCGCCTCCAGGCTGGCCTTGTACAGGCCGAACGGCGACGAGAGCGGCGTGGTTAGCAGGTGCAGGAAGACCAGCTGGCAATCATCCGAGGCAAAGGGGAACTTGTCGTCGTTCCAGAGCAGGCAGTGCACCGTGCGGTACCGGCTCATGCTCCACCCCCCGGCGTGCACACGTGTTCGCTCGGTTGCCCGGGATCCAGGTCCCGCAGGGTGCCCGCCTGCGCCTCGCGCTCGAACGCCTCATTGACCAGGGCCGACATCAGGTCCTGCATGTTGACGCCGCGCACGGCGGCGAGCAGCTTCAGGCGCATCCGGGCTTCCGCGCCCAGGTGCACCGCCTTCCGATCATCGCTCGGCATTCTGTCCCTCCGGATTGTGGAGGCAGACGGTACCATACCCAGATCACGGCAGGCAAGTACTTTCCGTGGGAAAGTGACGCGGCCTACTCTTCCTGCTCGCTGTTGTGGGATCGGTTGCCGGACATCAATGCCTCCGCGAGGGGACCGTCGTCTTTAGGCGACGGGAGAATCGCGGCCCCTCTCCGCTTGCTTTTCTGTTGACTTTCATCTGTTCATATGGGACTCTTGCATTGTGAGACGGACAATCATCATCGCGCTTGAGCCAGCCAACGAGCAGCTTGCTGCACTCACGGAGACCTGCGACCTGTTCACCGAGGTCTTCAACGCCGTCTGCACAGGCGGGTGGCAACACGCCGAAAAGAACGGGGTCCGCCTCCACCACGCCTTCTACCGGCCCCTCAAGGCCCAGCACCCGACCCTCGTGAGCGACCTGCATGTCCAGGCCCGCGTCAAAGCTACGGAGGCTATCCGAAGCGCGTTGGCCCTCAAACGCAAAGGCAAGAAAGTCTCCTGCCCGCACTCCACCTCTTGCCCCCCGCGCTACAACCTGCACACCTTCAAGATCGACTGGGCTTCCCGCACCGTGCGCCTGTCCACTACGGCGGGGCGCCAGACCATCCGGTTCGCCGTCCCCGTTCACGCGGAGCGGTACGCCGAGCATCCAGTGGACACTGCCGATCTCGTCTGCTGCGAAGGTCGTTGGGCCATGCACGTCTCCGTCACCGTGCCTGCGCCCGCCGTCGATCCCGTCAATGACGTGGTGGGCGTGGACCTCGGGCTGGCCCAGCCAGCCGTCACGTCCAACAACCAGTTCCTGGGCAAAAAGGCATGGCGCTCTATCGAGAACCGGCTCTTCAAGCTGAAGCGCAGGCTGCAAGAACGAGGAACCAAGAGCGCCAAGCGCCATCTCAAAAAGATCCACAAGTCGCAAGCCAGGTTCCGCAGAGATTGCGACCACGTGCTCTCCAAGAAAGTTGTCCAGGCTTGCCCCGCTGGCGGCACGATCGTCTTGGAAAACCTGACCGACATCCGCAAGCGGGCACGGGCCAAGAGCAACACCGAAGCCAAGCGCCGCCTTCACGGGTGGTCCTTCGCGCAGATCAAGATCTTCATCGCGTACAAAGCCGAGGAACGGGGTTGTACGGTGGCCGGGGTCGATCCCCGGCATACCTCGCAACGATGCTCTCGCTGTGGACACACGGCGAAGAACAACCGCCGCTCCCGCGCCGTGTTCAAGTGTCGGAAGTGTGGATTTTCCCTCCACGCCGACTTGAACGCAGCTCGCAACATCGCGGCCAAGTACCAGACCCACGTCGGCATGCCCGATATGGGTGGGCACCCTGTCAACGTGCCTATCGCGGGAGTGGGTGAACTCGTTCATTCAGCTACCTGCAAGCCGCCCGCTTTAGCTGGCGGTCGTTGACGTAGCAGCGGCGCTGGAGCAGGTGGATGGGCTCCCCAAGTGCCGCCGGCTCCCCCGCCCGGGCCTGCACGGCCTCCTCGCTGAGCCCAGCGTAGAGGTCCAGAGACAGCAGCCGCTGGTCGATGCCAGCGCGGACCTCCCGCTGGTCGGCGATGACGGCCTCCACCGGGATCGTCTCGGCATGCATCAGCCGCCCGAGCCGCTCCGAGGTGTCCCGGATTTGCTTGTACAGGGCGGGGATCTCCTCCGCCTTGGCGCGCTCCAGGGCCTGCCGGTAGGCGGGGATCGGCTCGTCGCCGCGCAGGGCCAGCGCCGCGGCCTCCCCGCCGCCACCCTCCTCGGGGAGCGCCCGCCCGGGGGCCACGCCAAGCCGCAGCATGAGCGCCTCCAGGTCGCCAGTCAGCGCCCGCAACTGCTCCTTCTGCCGGGCGCCCGCGGCCCGGAGGACCGCTGGACCGTCGGGGCACAGCGTGCACGATGCCGCCAAGGCATCGTAACTAATGCGCGTCACATACTCACCGGCGCCATCCTCGATGACACCACGCAGCAGGACGTAGTTGCTGCCTAAGCGGACGACGCAACCGAGCCAGCGCTGCCCATCGTCCGGATCCATTACCCAGTACCACTCGCCCACCAGTGGCAGGTCTTCCGGCCGCTCGCGTGTTTTTGTAGGCGCGCACACCTTGTCCAAGTTGCTCATCGCGCCTCCGCAGCAGGTTCGCCGCCAGCATCCTCACTGGCCATTTCCTTTCAATTATAACCAGTCGGTATGCGTTTGTCAACATATTAGGATCGCGTCGTGACGCGCAGAATTTCACCGCTGCGGAGGCCGACCACGGTGTCCCCGGCCGCGACCAGCCGCAACCCGGCGACCGCGGGATCGGCAATGCGACGGCCGACCTGCGCCCCGCGCTCGGGGAAGAGGGACAGCTCGCCGCCCTCGTCGATCAGGGCCACCACGCCCCGGGCAAGTCGGGCGACGTTCAGCGCGCCATGACCCACGTTACGATCGGCCCAGCGCAGCTGGGCGCCCGCACTGCCCACCGCGTACACGTAGCGGTCGACGCTGCCCCCGCGCTCGGCCAGGACCAGCAGGGCGCGCCCCCCGGCCCAGGCGTCCACCACGCGGGCGCCGTCCAGATCCGCCAGCCGCACCTGGTCGCTGCGGCCCGGGGCCGGGAACACGTTCGCGTACCACGCGCCCAGCACGCTCTGGAGGGCCACGCCGGGGTACAGCTGCGTCGCCAGGGGCGCCACGTTGGCCACCACGCGCGGGGCGGCAACGAGCTGCCCCCCCAGGCGCGCCAGCTGCACCTCGACCACGTGCTCGCCATCGTGGGCGTACAGGCGACCCTCGGCGGTGGTCAGCGCCGCAGCCTGCACGACGAGGGGCACCTCCGCCCCGCCATCCAGGGCGCGCATCCGGAGGCGCTGGCGGTCGATCCAGGCGTAGAGCGGCGTGCCGTCGGGGGCCCATGCCAGGGATCCCGCGCCATCCACGGGGACCTGCCGAGGAGGCCGGGTGCCGTCCCATAGCGTCACCGCGCACCCCGCTGGTCCCCGGACCAAAGCTGCCTCCGCGCCGCCGGGGATCGCCACGTACTCCAGCACATCCCCATCCACGACATGGAGCACGCGCAGGTCCACGTGCCCGGCGCTCGAAGCAGGCCGCAGCCCACGCATGGGCGCGCTGGCTTGGGCGCTGGCGGGCGGGGGATCGCGGCGGCCGGCCTCGAACACAGCGCGGTACCAGTCGCGATAGGCGCTCGGGATCACGTCTAGGGGCGGCACCAGCGGGGGCACCGACACGGCGGCGTTGAACACCGAGAGGTTGGCGCGCATGCGATCGGGCAGACCACGCACCGTGGGGTGGCGCCCCTTGTAGGGGTGGATGCCAACGAACAGCTGGAAGGTCACGATGCCCCAGGAAAACCAGTCGGATCCTGTGGTCCAGCAGCCCTGGGCGTGCCAATCCCGCACGCTCTCCATCAGGGCGGTGGCCGGGAAGCGAGGCGTCTGGTAGGAGTCCACATCGATGAAGCACACCTCCTCGAAGGTGGCGGTGGCCAGGAAGTTCATCTCGTTGGCGTCCACCACCAGCACGCGGGCGGCGTGCACTGCCTCCATGCTGGCGCGCATGCGCTGCACGAGGCGCAGCACCGTGGAGCCATCCAGGCCGTGCCGCGCCTGGAATGCCCGGGTGAAGAGCTGGCAGAGCGGGAAGGCATCCGGAACACGGCGCATGCTGTAGCCGACCGGGCGCCCCCGGCCGTCCAGCAGCACGCGCTGCGGCCGGATCACGCTGTCGTCAGCGATCGCGCTCAACTCGTCGATCTTAGCCTCGGGGACCATGCGCTCGGGCTTCAGGTAGACCTTGAACGCCTCGTCCCCGTGAGCGTAGACCTGCCCCTCGCCGCCCGCGCCCAGGAAGTTGGCCTGGGTCAGCACGACCTCGCCGCCCCCCCGCATTCGGTACTTCGTCATGCGCTGCCCTCCGCGCGCTCCAGGACCACCGCGCCCATGCTGAGGTCGTCATCGTGGCGCCATCCCCGCTGAGCGGCCTTCCGCAGGAACGCCTGGAGGCGCCGCTGCACAAACACGCCCTGGAGCCCCTTGAACGCCATCAACTCGCCCACGATCACCTCAGAGGGGATGGGCTGGTGGTCCGCATCCAGGAAGGAGCGCACACCATCGCTGAACACAGCCACGACGGCGGCGTCCTCGATGGTCCGCTGGAAGGGCTGCACGCCCCGGCATCGCAGCTCCTCGCCATCCGGGCCACGCGCCACCCACTCCTCACGCTGCAGCACGGCCGCCATGCGCTGGTCGTCCACGAGGTAGTTGGCGTAGCGAGGGTATCCGTCGGGAGCCTCAACTTCCCAGATCCGCAGGGCGCCCCCCGGGTCCCGGGCGGCGATCACGCCGTCCCCGGTGCACGAGACGAAGGCCGAGGATCTTTGGCCCAGGGCGAAGACCAACGTGGCGTCCATCGCCAATGGGTCCAGATTCCAGCACGTTTTCTGGAACAGACGGCGCCGGAGGTCGATCACCTCCATGGCGCCCCAACACCACCACGCGGGATCTGCCATGGAAGAAATGCGGCCTATTCCAACCTCGCAGCTCAGGGTGAGCAGCCGCGCGCCAACGTCCGTGTCGGGGCTGCCCGAGCAGCCGTCCGAGACGATGGCGTAGGGGCGGCCCTCTTGCGTCCGTCCGCACCGGGCGTAGTCCTGGCAGACCCGGTGGGCCGCCCCGATGACGTAGGCGCTGTCCGCGTTCGCCCGCATCTCCATCAGAGGCTGAAGGACATCGGCTGCGAGGGGCCGCCGGTTCCGAGCGCCTGGGACTGGGCGCTGATGCTCTTGCTCACGAAGGCCGCCAACTTGGCCAGCGTCCGCGCGCTCGCGTCCTTGGTCTCGACGTACTGTCCGATCCCAGCCTCCTGCTGGAAGGCGACCAGGGCGCCGCTCACCTGCGGGTCGTTGCCCACCCCGACGCCCACCAGGATGGACACCTGGCTCTCCAGCGCCTCGGACTGGATGGCGCGCTCCAGCTGCGCCCGCACCTGCCCCGGGCCCCCCGCGGAGGCGTTGTCGCAGCCGTCGGAGATGATCACGGCCACCCCGTTCACGGCGTAGTCGCTGCCGACCAGGGTACGCGCGTAGTCGGCCTGCGCGTGCACGGCGTGCTCCGCCGCGTCGAACAGCGCCGTCATGCCGCCGCACGACAGGCAGCCGCGGTAGTCGTCGAGGTTGCAGTTGGCGAGCAGCTTGAAGCCGTGCACCTCCCGCATGTGGTCGTTGAAGGTGATCATCCGCAGCATCAGGTTGTCGGCCCGGGGAGACAGCTTGCAGGCGTTGACCACCTCGCGGATGGCCTGCTCCATATCCGCAGCGTAGGGCCCCACGGACCCGCTCACGTCCACGGCCAGCGTGACCAGGGTGTACTCGGCCGCCCCCAGGGCGTCCAGGCGCGTGGCGCTGTACCCGAACGCGGTGGTCGGGAGCGCGCGCTCCTCCATGGACAGGTCGTTGATCTTCGGCATCGGTTCCCTCGCCTTCCTGCTAGCGCACCGCGCTAGCGCAGCACGTCCACCGTGGTCGACGTCTGCATCCCCTTCGCCGTCATTTCGGCGACGAAGTCCTCTTGGAGCTTCTCGAACCCGGGCACCGGGCTGAGAGCGTCGGTGAGCAGCACGAACTTCTGGACGTAGTCCGCGCTGCTGAACCCGGCCGCCACGTCCCGGATCGTGTTGGCGACGCAGTGGCTGCCCGCCTCGCCCGCGATCAGGATCAGGTCCGCCTCCTCCAGCGCCTGGATGAGGCGCAGGTTGATCTGGGTCGACGGATCTGCCGGGTCCGGCACCTCGGCCTTCACCCCGGAGTAGTGCTCCGTGAACAGGTTGCTGCCCTTGCTCACGAAGTCGATCACGCCCGGGCCCGCGGCCGCCCAAGCGTTGAGCGCCTCCAGCACGGCCGGCACCAGGGTGGCGCCCGGGCTACCGATCAGGCAGTGCGGGGGCCAGATGCACAGCGGGTACCGGTGTCCGGCCTCCAGCGCGCGCACGTAGTCGAGCATGCGGCGCGTGAGGCTGGGGATGCACGGCGTCCAGGCGCCGCTCTCCACGTCCTGTGGCGTGATGATCGTGAACGGCGTCGGCGGCTGGCCGTCGGGCCCGCGCCACATGGCCGGGTGCGCCACGTCCAGCAGGTGATGCTGGTCGAGCGTCGCGTGGATGTCGTGCAGCCGCGCCCCCAACCGCTGGACCATGGCGGCCACGCGCTGCATGTCCTCCGCGGCGCCAGGCACGAACAGCGCCCCAGTAGGGTCGCAGAAGTCGTGCTGCGCGTCGATCAGGAACAGGTCCACCTTCTTCGTCATCGGATCCTCCTCTCAGGCCGGCTCCCGCCGGAAATGCGGCGGCACGCAACGCTTGTGCGCGCTCACCGTGTGCAACTCGTCGATCTTCCGCGCCACCTCCACCTCGATGGCCTCCCCGCGCAGGTAGGCGTCGATGGCGCCGTACACGTTGGACGTTCCCAGGATGCCCCCCAACTCTTCTTGGTCGGTCTGGCCGATCCAGAGGCCAGCCGTCGGGGGACGATCTACCAGCGCCTCCGGCAGCCCAAGCAGCCGCCCCAGCTGGCGCACCTCGCCCTTGTCGAACGCGAGGAGCGGCTCCAGGTCCACCCCGTGATCGCCGTACTTCGTGGCGTACCCAATGTACGCCTCGGCCGCGTTGGTCGTGCCCACCACGAGGCCACCACGGTGGTTCGCCACCGCGTAGAGGGCCACCATGCGCAGGCGCGCCTGCATGTTGCCGCAGGTCAACGCGTTCAGCAGGGGATCACCTGTTGCGAAGCGCAGCTCCTTCTCCATCGCCTCGTATGCGCTGCGGATGTTCACCGGGAGCGCGTCCGCGGTGCACCCCAGGTGCTTCACCAGCGTGTTCGTCCACCGCACATCCGGGTCGGCCCCACACGGCATCCGGACCAGGACCGTGTGATCGCGGCCTACCGCGCGCACACACAACGCAGCCACCACGGAGGAGTCCACCCCCCCGCTGATGCCCACCACGGCGCGGTGTAGGCCGCTTAGCAGATGCTCCCGCAGCCAGCCGCACAGGGCATCCACGTCGCCCATCGTCACGCACCCACGAGTCCCAGCGCCTGCTTGCATCGCTCCACCTCCTCTGGATCTCCCGAGTGCTTCGTGGGCACATCGGACAGCTTGACCGCGGGGCGCCACGGATTGGTCGGCCACGCCCGCGCCCGCGTCATCTTGATAACCATGTTGAGGGGCCGCACCCCCGGGACGTCGCAGGTCAGCGACGTGCCAAGGAGGAACCGCGCCCCGATGCGTCCCTCCATCGCTGACCGAATCGCCTGGACGTCGTCCAGGCCCAGGCCGTCGGAGAAGACCATGACCTTCGACCGTGGGTCGATGCCGAGCCGCTCGTAGTGGGCGATCACCTGCTGCGCGCACAGGAGCGGATCCCCAGAGTCCTGCCGCACGCCGTCGTAGATCCGCGCCCGGAGCCCGTTGAAGGCCCGCAAGAACACCGGCGTCGTGTAGGTGTCCAGGAGCCCGATCCCGAGCGCTCCCCGGTAGGTCTCCACCCAGCGGTCGAGCGCGATCGCCGTCGCCTCCTCGTAGCCGAGGATTGCGCCATGGTACATGGTCCACTCGTGCGCCACGGTGCCCACGCAGGGGAGCCCCATCTCCAGTGCCATGCCCACGTTGCTGGTGGGGATGTTCAGGGCCGCGAGGACCCGCTGGTGTATCTCCCGCGAGAAGCGGCGCCGCGTGCCGCCCTCGACCACCGGCAGTTGATCCCGGCGGATGAGCAAGCCCTTGGCCGCCGCCCGGTTCACTACGTCCGCGTCGCGGGCGGGCAGGCTGCCCCCGTGCGACAGCAGGTGGTAGCGCTCGGAGATCAGCGCCATCAGCGGAACCTCCCAGAGCACGGTGCGCAGCCATGGACCGCGCACGATCAGACGCAGACGGCGCTCCTCGTCCAAGCTGCACTCCACGATCTCGGACGGGTCGAAGCGGTAGCGCGCCAAGAAGGAGCGGTACCACGGCTGCACCGGCAGGACGCGCCCCAGGCCGTCAACCTCGGACTCGGTGAGCGCTGGAGCCGCGACCAGCTCCTCATCGATCCAGCTGCGCAGCTGGGCAAAGGCGGCAGGCCACGCCACAGGCGTCCGCACGATCAGCTCGTACTCCGCCTCCGCCTGGGGGTAGTGCTGCCCGATGGCTTGCTGCATCGAAAACTTGTAGAGGTCGGTATCGAGCAAGTGCATCACACGCTCCATTCCCGTTCGTTCATGCCTCTACGCCTGATTCACCTGATGGACGCCGTGGCCCCGGCCTCGGCCAGGAGCCTCACCGCCCGATCCGCCTCCTCCTTCGACACGCCCATCATCACCGTCGAAGGGGCGCAGTCGGTGAGGTCTTTGGAGTCCTTCAGCCCCAGGCCGGTCAACTCCCGGATCTCCTTGATGACGTTGATCTTCCTTTCGCCCACCATCTGCAAGATCACGTCGTACTTCTGCTCGGCAGATCCCGGGTGCAACCCCGCGTCCACCTCTTTCAGGAACGCAGGCACATCGACAACGCTGCCACGCAGGTCGGCGATGGCCGCGAGGAGGCGCAGGTGATCGATCGGATCCGGCATTCGCAACCTGTCGAGGATGTCGGCGACACGCTCCCTCTGCTCGTCATCCTCCATCGCCTCCTTGGCGAGGATGCTTCTCTGTTCCTCCAAATCGTAGATTTTCTCGCGGAACGCATCGTTCTCCGCCCGGAGTTGCGGGAGATGCTCCCGGAGGGTCGCGATCTCCGCTTCCATCTCGTCCGCCGTCTGCTGCTTCTTCTTCTTCTCGGCCATGGCATCCTCCTGTTTCGTTGTTTTGCTACCCACGCGCCCCGTCGTCCGCCAGCTCCCCGTCGCGGTCCTCGGACGCGCGCAGGCAGTCCTCGCAGATATCGCCTACTGCGCCGAACGGGATCGGCTCCCCGCAGTCGTAGCACTCCCGGTCGAGCTGCCCGGCCTCCCGCGCCGCATCGAAGGCGCCCTCGGTGGGCGGGAAGACCAGGTCCGGGTCGTCGATCCGCATCATCATCACCTTCACCGGCACGTAGCGCTGGAGCGCGCGCCAGACCGCGCGCTGCAGGTCCGTCGCTCGCGTCTCCGGCGCGCACCCCCCGGTGAGGTAGCCGTCCCCGTGGCCGTGGACGCTGAAGCGGACCGGCTGGCCCGGTGGCGCCCACATGTCGCACTCCAGGGACAGGTTCCACTCCTCCTCCAGCGCCTCCTGCGCCATCCGCTGCTCCCGCTGGGATGCCACCTCCACGTCCACCCACACACGGTATTCTCGGCTCATGCGTCCTCCTTGCCGAACAACTTGGCGAGCAGCATGGACGCCGCCGCGTGCCAGCCCGCACGCTCCAGCGCGGCGCACACCTCGCCCTGCACGGCCGTCACGCCGCTGTCCCAGCCGCTCTCCCAGGCCGCCCGAACCAGCGCCCCCCGGGCATCCTCCGGCCAGCGCCCGCGAGTCTCTGGCACCAGGCGCGCCAGGCAGAGATCCCGCTCGGATCCGTGCTGCCGCTCAGCGATCTCGCTATCCTCGGTCCACCTGACGGTCTTGCTCATGGTCGACTCCTAGAACGCCACGCACGCGCCCTGGTCGCATGGAGACCTGGGCAGCGACACCGCGCGCGCCAGATCCGCCACCGCGATCTCCAGGGCGTGGCGCACGTCCGCGTAGCACGCCTGCATCTCCACAGCCAGCTTGTCCCACGCCCACAGGCGCGCGTACACTGCATCGACGTGCTCCTCCGCCACCGCGAAGGCGTTCTCCAGTCCGCGCTCCTCCGCCACGGCCCGGGCCGTGGCCACCACCCGCTCCCTCACCTGCCGGTTCACCGGACCACCGCCCGCAGGAGGTACTGGGCGGCCGCGATCACCGCGATCATTCTCTCCCGCACCTCCGGGGGCGCCCCCAGTACCTCCTCGGCCGTCACGTGGGCCGCGTACTCCTCCATGTCGGAAGACACGCGGCGGAGGCGCACACGCAGATCCTGCGCGCGCTCCAGAGCTGCCGCCTGCGAATGCTGCTGCACATTGGCGCCATCGGTGTTCTTCATCGCTTCCTCCCGGGCAGGGCATCTTCGACCCTGCCACCGTGAGGATAGCTTAACCCGTTGTTATGCGTTTGTCAACAGAGAAAAAAGAAAAAAGCGCACACGTGTTCGCGCGCGGATCAGGCGAACTTCTTGGCCACGGCCTCGGCCATGCGGTTGACCTCGTCGGCGTACTTGCGGAGGGCGGGCACGAGGATGCTGTTGAACAGGTCCGGGGCCGCGCGGGTGGGCAAGCCAATGCGCGAGTAGCCGTCCAGCTTCCGCTTTGCATTCGCGAACGCCGGCTGCAGGATCCGCTCCGCCTTGCTCTCCAGGGTATCGTACAGCTGCTTCGGATGCTCGATCATGCGACGCGCCTCGTCCTGCGGGTCCGGCGCATCCGGATCGACGGACGTCGCTTCCATCAACTGCTCGATCAGATGTCGCATGTGGTCCTCCTACGAGCGTCCAAGCGCCATCTTCGCTGCGTCGGTCCCGGGGGCGCGCAGCCTCTTCCCCACCTGTCTCCAGAGCACCTTCCAGGCCAGGTCCAGGACGGCGTCGGACCGCGGGCTGTCTATGCCTCCAGGAACAAGAGAAAAGATCTCTCCCTCCATGTCGCCCTCGAACTCCTCCATCGCGTTCTCGATGGCCGCCACCAGCTTGTCCGCGAAGGGGCCCACCAGCCCCACCAGGTCCTTGGCCAACACGGTGCTGCTCGCCATCCCCTCGACCACGGAGGCGCTACCGTCGCGCATCACGAAGTCGATCTGCTCGATCAGCCGTCTCACGACGCCACCATGCGCACGATCACGGGGTTGGCCGGGGCCACGACGCCCGCGGTGCCCGGGCTGGTCACGCAGGCGAACGACAGGTGCGCGAAGCCCCACCCCTCGGGGACCACCACGCTGCGGCGCTGGTTGGCCGGCACGCGCACGACCAGCTCGGGCGCCGTCGTGCCCACGGTGGGCGCCGCGCTGTCGTACACCTTCAGGCACGCCTGATCAGCCGGGTTGCCCGTGTTGTCCACGTCGATCATGTAGAGGGTGCCCGCGCCGCCGGTCACGTCCGTGTCCGGCGTGACGCCCGCGCCCGTCTCCACGATCAGCTTGCTCCCCACCGGGGAGACCTGAGTCGAAACCGAAAGTGCCATTTTTCAATCCTTCTCGCACCCACATTATCATATGGGTTTGCGTTTGTCAACCATCCTGGCGCCACATGACGGCCTCGACGTCCAGGGTGGCGGGGACCCAGACCTCCCAGCGGGCGCTCGCCCAGGTGGTGCCGCGGGCCTCCTCGACCCAGGGCGCCCCCAGGGCCATCCGCGCCACCTCCGCGCCCCCCAGCCGCCACGCGCCGCGGTGGCCCCAGCCCACCAGCCGCCACAGGAAGTCCTCGGGGGTCAGCAGCCGCGTGAACGCGCTCCGCACCCGCTCCGCCCGCTCCTCGCCAACGGCCCGCAGCGCGGCCCCCAGGGCGAACCGCGCGCCGTCGTCGCAGGGGCTCGGGGCCGCCTGCGCCATGAACATCTCCGTCACCGCGCCGTCCACGCTCACGCCCGCGCCCCCGGCCCGGCTGGGGTGCACGTCGAACCGCGCCTCGCAGCGCACGCTGCCGTCCGCCTGGGGCGCCTGGCTGATGCGCTGGAGCACGCACGCCTCGGCGTCCCCCAGGGTCACCCGCAGCGGCGGCGGCCCGTCCGCCCAGCGCTCCCCATTGGGCAGCACGCCCTCGCGCAGCAGCCGGAGCGCCGCGCGGTAGGCCGGCGTCTCCACGAGGTCGGGCGTGCCGACCACCCGGAGCGCTGCCTCGCCCAACCGCCGAAGTCGTCCCACGGCTACGCCTCCCCTTCCAGCATGGCCAGCAGGCGTCCCATAGATCCCGCGTTGCTCTCCGCCACGTTCTTGCCCGCCGTGCTGATGCTCAGCGCGCCGCTCTTGGATCGCTTCAGCAACCCACGCCGCACCAGCGCGTCCACCTCCGCAGGCTGCACGCGCTCGTGATCGAACACCTCCTTGCGCGCCGACGAGATGAGGCTCCGGATCGTGCGCAGGATCATCTGCTCCCGGGGCGTCACCTCAGCGCCGGCCGGCAGCAGCGGCGCCAGGGCGTCCGGGTGCACGTAGACCGTGGCCATGGTCCGCGGGTGGCCCTGCGTGCCGACGACGATGGCGCCCCCAGGCGGGATGCGCACCGGCTTGTTGGCGAAGTCGATCTCCTGCGGGTCGTCCGGCCGCGCGCCCCCCCATCCGCCCCCGAGGTCGCGCGCGCGCCCGCTGGCGAGGTCCACCACCAGCACGAACCCCTTCTGGCCCTCCCCCGCGTAGGGGTTGGGCACCACGCTCTCCTGCGGCACCACCGCGATGTCCGCCGCGCGGTACTCCACGCGCTTCAGCGCCGCCCGCAGGCTCGCTGGCAGATCACGCAGGGGCAGGTGTACCTGCCGCGCTTCCGTCATCCGCTGTAGCAAGTCCCGCATGTCCGATCTCGCCTCCGTGCTGGCGAACACGTGTTCGCTACGCCCTCACCTCGCCCGCGATATCCTTCAGCTCGCCCGCCGCCTGCTCCAGGTCCCGCGCGAACGACGCTGCCATGTCCCGCGTGAACCGCGATCTGCCCACGTTGTCGGCGTAGGCCCGCGCCTTCTCGATGGCCCGCTCCAGCGTGGCCCGGATGCCCGCCGCCGTGATCGCCTCGTCCAGTCCCTCGGCCGCCAGCCGCCCCCGCACCGGGGGCGTGATGTCCACCACGGCCAGCTCGGTGTCGAAGATGGCCTTGGCCAGCCGGTCCAGGGCGTCCAGGGCGACCCGGAGCGCCCGCTTCACCTGCGGGCTGGCGGAGGCCACCTCCTCCTCCGGCTCCCCCTTGGCGATGGCCCGCATGGCCAGATCCCCCGCGAAGTTGCGCACCCGGCTCCCGAAGTCGTACACCTGCGCCTTGCGCACGTCGCGCGGGCCCAGCCGCTTGAATGCCGCCTCTTCCAACTGGCGTAGCAGTGATCGCATGGTACAACCTACCTCATTCGAAGGGCGCCCCATGGTCGAATTCCTTGGACCACACCTTCTCCGCGAAGACTGGGAGCGCCTTGCAGGCAAACATCAGGTGCTCCTGGAGCGCGTCCAGCTCCTTCTCCGGCAGATCGGCCTCCACGATCCGGTCGATCAGGTCCCGCACCTGCCCCTCGATCTCGGCCCGCAGGTCGCGGACCGCCTTGGCCAGCGTGCGGAAGTTGTCGCGCCCCTCCGCCAGCGCCCCGGGGCGCCCGGTCACGGCCTCGTTGAGTTGATCGACCAGGTGTCGCATCGCTACTCCTCCCATCCGTGAGCTTTGTTCCATTTGGTGGCTGCGTCCATGGCAACGTCCCAGATCCAGTGCGTATCGTCATCCAGCCACTCGTCATGCCCCAGATCGTGCGCGACGTTCTCCGCGATCTGCGTCGCGTTGGCTTCCTCGTCATCTTCCAGGTCGCGCAGCTCGCGGGTCGCAGCCGCCTGCGCCTTGCGGATCAACGCGAACTGCTTCTGCTTCCACGCCTCCTGGTCCTTCTTAAAGCGCAAGCCGTCCGCGGCGCCCCACCCGCGCGGCAGAGTCAGGAAACGCTCCAGCGTTCCCTCCTCCAGCCGCCGCAGTAACTGATCCATGCTCTCTTCTTTCCCCTTCCGGCCGCGCTGCACGGCCCGCTCGAAGGCGCCCGCCTTCGCCCCCATGTCATCCTGGCCCTTGAAGTGCTTCTCGCGAGCGGCCCCCCGGGGCGTCTGCGTGCGCGCCCCCGGCTGGCTGTACCCGCTCTTCTGGCTCTGCGCCGTGCAGATGGCGAAGGCCGCGCCCAGGTCCTTCCCCTGACCGCTGACGTCCGCCACGCACCGCTGCATGAACCGTGATTGCTTGCGGGGACCGGGCATGGGCGACCTCCTCCGAGGAGGTTACAGCAACCCGAAGATTTTCACAAGGAACAGCCCGACCACCACCGCGACAGCGATCACTGACCCTACCACCCACGCCACCCACGGCACCCCACGCGGCGCCAACTCACCCGAAGCCCGCTCGCGCTCCGCTCGCAGGTCCACCACCTTGCTGATCTCTCGACCCACGTCGATGTCACCGCTGTCCGACTCCGCTTTCTTCTTGGCCCGCCAGTGCGCAGGACACGACTCGACGTGGGCCTCGATAGCCTTGCCGATCTCCTCATGCACCGTCTTGATGTCCGGCTGCACATCGGCGCGGATCGTGTGCCACAAGCTCTTGATGCTAGACCCGTGCTCGCCCTGCTCGCGGATGAACGTCTTCACGTCCTTTCGCAGCTCGCGCACCTCCCCCAGCAACGTCGCGTTCTGCTGGGTCAGCATGGCGAACATCCGCGAGCACCCGGGGCGAATATCATCTGGAATTGAAAGATCTGGGGCCGGAGCGTAGCTGGATCCGTTTCCCACTTGTGACTCCTATGCAGATGCCGTCAGTAGGCTCATGCAAGGCACGGAACAAATGGCTACAGCCTACGTCAGGCGCCAGCCGATGGAGTGGAACAGGTCGGCCGAGGTCGGACCACCAGCGTCGGCCTGCGTCCAGATCACCGTGATCAGGTCGCCCGCCACGAAGTCGTCCGCCGCCGGGTCCACGGCGCCCTGCTCCACGCCAGTGCCAGAAGCCGCGTTGATCACGTACGGCGCCGTCAGGCAGCTCACGCCGCCGATCTGCACGTCGATCGTGACCGTCTCGCCAGCCGCACACCCGGTTCCGAGCGCCGCAGCCGCAGACAGGATGGTCCCGGCCGCGGGGGCGATGAAGCTGTTGACGGTAGTCGGGCCACCGACGAGAGCGCCCGCCACGATGTCCGACTTGGCGCCAGGTCCACGGCCAGCGGCGATGTCCGCAACCGCTGCAGCAGCATCGACGATCGCATCACGCACATCGTGGGAAACAAGTTGTCCAATCATTTCTTCCTCCATCCGTGGTCGCTACGTGCGCCACGATCGATCCAGTTGTTGCACTAGGGGCGACCGCAGCCGCCCCAGATCACGATCCGCTAGTCGAACTGAACTTCGATGTCGCACACCGTGTCGCGCATCGGAGTCGGGCCACCGCCAGCGACGTAGGTCCGCACAACCGTGATCAGCTCGCCAGCCGCGAAGGCGTTCGCGGCCGCGTCCACGACGCCCGCCACCGGAGTGTCGATGACCGTGGTGTCATCGACCGTGATGACGCCCGTCAGGGCCGACACGCCCGCGATCTGCACGTCGAAGGTCATCGACTCGCCAGCCGCAGCTGCTGTGCCGGTCTCCGCCGAGCAGGCCACGATGGTCCCAGCCGCCAGGGCCCGGAACACCCGCATGGTCTCCGTGGCCGCCGCCAGCTGCCGCGAGTCGGCCTGGCTGCGCCCGGCGTCGATAGCCGCGAGCCGCGCCGTCGCGGTCTGCATCTCGGTCCGGTTGGCCACGATCACCCACACCCATGTCCCGGCACCGGTCTGCGCAGCCTCCAGCAGCGCCCCGCCGTAGTTCGTGTTGAGCACGAGCGTCGCGGCGCCGTTGATCGTGTTCGCGCCGTTCGGCGTGATCGTGATCGGGTTCGTCCCACCAGCACCCTGCGAATCGACGACCAGCACCTGCTTGCCGAGGATGGCCGCGGACAGCGCGGGCAGGTTCACGACGGACGGAGCACCGATGGTCGTGGTGGCCACCTCGACGATGGCCAGATCACCACCGCCCACGGCCACGGGGGTCGCGACCGCGTACTGCCGGTACACGCCCTTGTCGGTCTGCGTGTAGTTGACGCCGTTCCAGGAGATGACCGCGCCCGCCAGGAACGCCTGCCCGGTGTTCGTGCGTGTCGGATCGTTGTCGGTCACGTCCGCCGTGACGAAGTACGTCCAGCCGTTCACGACAGCCGCTGGGGTCGGGAAGTCGGCCGCGGCCGCGATGTCCCCCTGGTAGGGGAACGCGCCCACCGGGTTCAGCAGCCGATCCGTCAGGTTCAGCTCGACGCCCGCCTGGCTCTTCATCCGGATCGAGTCGTCGGCCGCCATCGCGTACAGCAGGCTGGACGGCTTGTCCGTGGTGGACGTCGGGGCCGCAGCCTGGTGGACCAGCTCCACGAACGGCGTCTCCACGTCGCCCGCGAACTGCGCCTCGGTGTCGCTGATCACGGACTGGTTCAAGCGGATGGTCTTGTCTTCGTCGGTCATCGTTCTACTCCTTGTTGCTCACGGCCATCAGGATCCCACGTGGATCCCACACTGACACCCCCACGCTATCACCCACTTATGCCTGCGTCAAGAACCTGGGGTGCGCGCACGAACAGCACGCCCTCGTTGGACGCCGTCTCAGCGATCTCGTTCCACCGCTTCCGGTTCTTCTCCCACGACATCTCGCCCATGAACCGCAGCGCCTCACCGAAGTTTGGGTTGATCCCAATGGCCTGGAGGCAACTCTGCCGCGCCTCCTGCCCGCGTCGGAGCATCCACAGGCACCGGGCTTTCATCAGACACGCGTCCGCGATCTCCGGCGCCCACTTGGCCCTAGACAGGTAGTCGTCGTACCAGCGCACGGCCGTCTCGTACTTCCGCCTGTACCAGTACTCCCTGGCCAGGTAGTACGCCTCGCGCACGAGAGTCGGATCGCGCGCCATCTCCTTCTCCAAGATCCGCAACGCCCTATCCGGGTCGTTCTTGTGCGCCTCGCTGTAGCCGTAGGTGACCACGACATCGCTCTCGTATTCAGCCAGCGCGCTCAGGTGGTTGTGAATCGCCCCCTGCCAGTACACCTCGGGGCAACGCCGGAAGGCTCGGACGGATCGATGTTCCTGCCCCGACGATTTCGCCACGGTTCGGAAACTGATGGTTCTACGCACGTCGCTAGCGAAGAAGACCGGACGAGCACTGACGTCTGCAATTACACCTCTTAACTTATCTATACCACCCGGTTCTAGCACCTCGTCTGCGTCGATCACGAGCACCCAGTCCCCTGTGCACTGGGCCAGCGCGTAGTTCCGCGCCGCCGCGAAATCGTCACGCCATGGGAAGGAGAACACCCGTGCGCCTGCGTCCAGCGCAATCTCCCGCGTTCGGTCTGGCGGATCCCCCGGTAGGCTCGTGTCCACGACCACCAGCTCGTCCGCCCCAGCCACCGAGGCCAGGCACGCAGAGAGACAGGACTCCTCGCCCCGGACGATCATGCTCACGCTCAGCCGCATCATCCCCTCCTACTTCGACAACACCAGCGCACAGGCGTCATCCGCCTTGCTCTCCGCCGCCTTCAACTTCTCACCCATCGTGTTGGCCCCGTAGTCCACCGCCGCCGACGCCGTCCACACGTCCAGCGCCGACGCCAGCGTGGCAATCGGGGGCGTCACCGGGAGAGCCGCGTCCCAGATATCCAAGCCTCCCAGGTTGAGCGCCACGCCCGCCGGGTAGAACACCGAAGCGTCGTCCCAGTAGAAGTACCGGTCCGTTCCCGTCGCGTCCGTCTGCCCGCTCAACGTGACCGTGATCTTGCCCGTGGCCGTCGCAGGCGTGAACGTCACCGAAAGCAACTGCCAAGCCGTCGTCTGCGCCGCCGCCGCGTACACCTCCGTCCCCCCGTCGTACTCCACCGTCAGCCGGGGCATCTCATGCGTCCCCGCCCAGTACGCAGCGTTGTTCAGCTTGCACCAGATGGCGATCACCATCGTCTTGGTCTGGATATTTCCGGTGGGCACATCGAACGCCCACTCGAACGTCTCCCCAGCAGTTGTCGGCTCGAACCGCATCGCGCTGCCCCCCGCCGTGTGCACCGTGGTGTCGGCCAGCGCGGCGTTCGTCCGCTGCGTCTTGCCCAGCGTGTAGATCCGCCGGTCGTCCGTGGCCGTGTCGTCGTAGTCCGCGAACCCGACGCTGAACCCCTCGACCATGTCGGGCACGTTCCCCTCCGAGAGCGTGAGCGCCCCGGTGGGCGAGTCGAACGTGTAGGAGGGCATGCACCCGCTGTCGAACCCGATGTCCACCGTGTTGGCCGCCTCCGCGCCGAACTCGCTGTCCACGTCTACCGCGTTCCGCTGCGTGTTGGGGTAGAACACGACGGCGCAGAGGCAGTTGTCGTAGTGGTTCCGGGCGACCTCGATGGGGTTGATCAGCTGCCCCACGCCGACCGCCCCGCCCGTGCTCGGACTGTCCACGTTCTCGTCCTGGGCGCTCCCCCAGACGTAGTTATCGGTGAACTGCGACTCCGTGCCGCAGATGCAGAACGCCCCGTAGGCCGCGGTCGCATGGGCCCGCATGTTGTGGGAGTAGTTGCCGGTAAAGGTCTTCCGCAGCGCACCGTCCGTCCCGGGGTGGTAGCCGTAGATCGCCGCTTCTACGCTGTCGCGCAGCGTGAAGCGCCCCGAGACGTGCCCCAGCTTGTTGAAGGCGGTGGTGCTATGTGTCGCGTGCCGGTTCCAGCCGTAGTAGCGCTCCACCAGCAGGCCGTCCGGCGGTACGCGCGGGGTGACCAAAAAGTAGCCGTTCGCCGCGCCCGTGACCCACGACACCACGTCCCGGATGAGGTACTGGCTTCGACAGGCGGCGTCCAGCGCGGCCAGATGTGGCTGATACGAGAGGCTCCCAGCTGCCCGGAATACAGCGGTATCCACGTCCACCCCCTGCAACTGGTAGTTCGCGGCAGTCCACAGGTTGTTATCGACCGTCGCCACTGCGTTCTTGATCTTCACCCCGCAGCGGTCCAGGCGGATGACCCAGCCGCCCGCGATCCGGTCGTAGTTCGCCACGTTGCCCGTGAGCGTGATGTCCGCCCCGGCAACGCCCTGGACCGTGTACGACGCGTAGGAGCCCTGTCCCTGCACGTCCTGCTTGGTCATCACCACGGTGTCGCCGTTGACCCAGTCCACCGCGTCGGCAACGAGCAAATGCGCCTGTCCGACCACCGCATCGTTGGTCAGCTGCGTCGCCATGTAGCGCGGGATCTGGCCGTAGGCGAACAGGCTGTTCCGCCCCGCCCAGTCGTAGGCGTTACTCGTGCGCTGCGTAATGCTGGGGGCCGCCGTCCCGGCCGCCGCCGCGACGAAGTCCAGGATAGCGCGCTCGGCGTAGGGGATGTTCCCCCAGACCAGCGTGTGCGTGCCGTCGCCGTCCGAGGTCGTGTCGATGGCTGCGCCGCCCGAGGTCGCCGACACCGTGAACGTGTCCGCCGTGGGCGTGCTCTCCACGTAGTAGTAGACCCCCCGCGTGTCATCAAGCGGCGCCGGTAGCGTGCCCGTCGTCCGGAACGCGATCAGTTGCCCGACCGCCAGCCCGTGGCCAACCTTCGTCACCACGCCGGGGCTCGCGTGCGAGATGGTACACGTAGACGTCTCCTCGGACCCGATCCGTATCCCGGTGAGCCCACCCAGCACCAGCTTGCCCTTGACCGTCAGCGTGTACGCCGCCGCCGGGGGATTCTCCCACTCCAGCAGCGCTACCGTGGCGATCTCCGGGGCCGCCACGTTCGAGCACACGACGCATGCTATACCGTTCACCGCGTCGCCCGTCCCCAGGACGGCCCCGAACGACGTGGTGGCGTCCACCGTTACCTTGTCCTTGCAAACCAGTACATCGTCGGCGTTCCAGGACAGCGCGTTGTCGCACCACGTCGCGTAGAACGGCGCCGTGCCGTTGCTCGTAGCGAGGTTCCACGTGCCCACGCCCGCACCGTGGCTGATCTCGAACCGCCACTTGCCCGCCGCGACGTCCACCGCGTAGGGTGCGCCGAACACGCACGGCGTGACGTACTCGCCCCTATACTGGTAGGTGCCGCTCGTGCACGTGCCTGCGATGTCGGTTGTGGACATCGTGACCGAGGCGCGGTCCGTCCACACCGCCCCCACCAGCTCCTGGAGCTTCACCACGACCTCGCGGTCGGTCATCGAATTGGTCAGCAGGCCGAGCACCACGCCCTGGCAGTTGCCCGCGTTGGCGAACGTCACGGCGATGGTCCGCGTGGTCGTCAGCGCGAGGTTAGTTGTGCCGAACCACGACAGGTTGTGGGCTTCCACCCGGTAGAAACCGTTGACTGTAGATAGGCTGGTCGGTCCGTTGCTGATGATCACGCTCATGGCTCTTCCTCAACGGGCGCTTCCTGCTCCCGCTCCAGCGCCGCCAGTTCCAGCAGCTTCACCCGCGCCGCGAACTCGTCCTCAGTCCGGCACCAGATCGTGTACCGCCGCCCGCCGATCTCCACCGTGCGCTCGATGTGCGTCATGCCACGCTCCAGCTCGTGATGCGGTTGTTCGCGTCCCGCGTGAAGGTCCACACCCGCGTCCCATCGTCGGCCTCGATCAGGTAGTGGGCCGCGTTGCGCGTCAGCGTCACCGTCCGCCCCGCCGTCACCGCCACCTCCTCGATGTACCCGTCCCCGTCCCGCGTCACCGCCCCTGCGTTCACCGCCACCAGCTCGCGGGCGAAGACTGCGCCACCCACGGCCAAATCCTGGGCCACCTTGTCGTAGGTCAGGCCCGCGTCTCCCGCCGCGGCTCCACCATCGTTGAAGACGATCTGGGTGTCGATGCCCGCCACTGGGCCAGTCGGACCAGTCGCGCCGGTCGGGCCTGTTGGACCGGTAGGACCAATCGGACCTGCTGGTCCTGGAGGGCCCGTTGGACCTGTTGGACCGGTGGGACCAACAGCAGCTGGGTCGTTGTTGTGGGCCTCGGCGATGGCCCGTGCCAGCTCATCCACCCCAGCCGCGTCACGCGCCAGGTTGTAAGCCGGCCCGTACGCCTCGCGGCGGTAGCGCGCGATCAGGCCGGCTAGTCCGGTCCCTCGGACCGCATCACCCTCATCAATCGCCACGGGCCTGCTCCTCGTCCACGCGCGCGCGCAGCAGCTTCAGGGCCGCCCCCAGGGCCTCCGGCGGCGCCACCCCCAGGTCACGCGCCAGCGCCAGCACGGCGTCCCAGGCGTCCCGGGGGAACAGGACCATGACCAGGCCATCGTCTTGCGCCGGATCTGATGTGCGGGCCGCCCGGCCTGATCCCAGCGAACACGTGTGCGCTTTCCCGTGGACGATCTGTGCGCGCATCGCCACTAGGACACTTCTCCAGGATTCACGCCTCTTGGTTTACGACCAGCGCCCGGGGCGGGAACCTTGGAGCCAGCAGCGCGCCCAGCACTCTCATAGTTGGATGGCTGAACGTACGAGGTGTCCGGCGTGCGCAGCGCATACATGGATGGCGACCCGATGCTCAGCCCGCGATACAACACCCCCCTATCCTTGGTCTGCACGATCTGCCGGAAGGTCAGCGCCACCGTGGCGTTCCGCGGCACGCCGTTGGGGAACAGCAGGTTGTAGGTCACGTCGCAGCCCGTCATCACGGCGTAGATCACGTCGCCACCGGTTTCGTTCAACCCCACCCCAGGCACGCACAGGCATGCCACCGGCGGCGGGTACGACACCGTGCTGCCATCCGCCACGTCGTAGCCGTAGCTGGGGTAGCAGTAGGCCCGCAGGTAGCGGATCTCCGCATCCACGTCCACGTTGTGGGGCCGCATGTCCTTCAGGTACTCGTTGCCGGGCGCCGTGAGCCCGAACGGGTCCAGGATCTTCTCGAAGACCGTGCGGTCCTCCACCGGCTTCATGAACCGGTGCAGGCGCACTTCGAAGCTGATCGTGCGCCCCCCGTTGCTGTTCCACTGCGCCAGCGCGTGCGACGCCCCCGGGATCTCCTTGAAGTTCCACCCCACCTCGATGCTGTCCTGGATGCTCTCCGGCCAGAACTGGAACGCGCGCTCCGGTAGCAGCACCGCGCTGCCCGCCGGGTCCGTCGGGTCGATGCCCACGATGGACATGGAGGCGCTCTCCATGCCCTCCGGGCCGTTCATGATGGCCTCGACCAGCTGCCCAATGAACCCGCCAGCCATCTCCTACTCCCGTCTCTTCCTAGAATGATCCTCCACTACATCTTCATCGCACGCCAACACGTGCATTGATGCATCCATATCGGTTGCGGTGCTCCCATCTGCGTGCAACCCAAGATCGTGCAAACGCTTGTGTAGTGTCTGGATAGCCCGATAGCGCGCCAGCAGTCGAGGTGGAACATCAACACATGTCACGCATTGCACAAATAAGTAGACACTGCGGCATGTCGGGCATATTGGAAACTCCACAACGCGACCGCGCACACGCAAGTCGGATAATGGAAACGAGTGATCGTGCCCACACCCAAACACGACACTTGCCGTATCTCTTGTAACTCTATATAGGCCCATAGTTCCTAATCCTCCACTGTCAAGTGCCCGTGGCACCACAGAACATCTCCTTGTGTCCATGTCCGAATTTTCGAGACTGCCTGCACATGGCATCCCCATTCATCTGGCAATGTAGCCAAAACACTTCCGGTTGACCAATCCGGATTACCCGGAGGATTTTCTGACTCCGAGTCAATGAACACGTTGATTGTGCTCGGAGTGGTAGCATAGTGAGAATGCCACGTCACACCCTGGCAAGCAGTCTGGACTCCAGGTGCTCCCATGGTAAAAGGAGCTAAAAGAGCCCACCCGAATTTCACCTCCTCGTATGTGTCCCCATCCACCTCCATGCAAGAGAACGACTCCGGGCCAGCACCACTGGTTTGCCCAATCTTCCACTCAGTCGTCCAATCATCATCTGCCCACGGCACTGCCGTTTCGTCCAAGTGCTTCTTGCACACGATCATCCCAAACGGATAAATTTTAACCTTGATGGCATCGAACCCAGCAAGATCCCTGGTCCACAGTCCGCTGACCCCTACACTCGGGTCCCAGGAGCAATTGGAAGCAAAGTACGTTCCGTATTGTGACATATACCGACGAAAGCGAGGAATGCCAGCGCCGAGTGGCGTTGCCTGTTCGTATAGCCCCATCTCGCTCGCATCCGCCGCCATCGGCTGGATCTGGTGATGAACATCATCGCCTGTGTCAAGGTTCCATCGCAACGGGGTACCACCAAGAACAGAATAGTTGTTCCCCACGCCAAAGGTCGAATCCCACCCCGTCACGATATCCCACGTGGTCGGTGACGCCGCGATCTTGCTAGCGCAGATGATCGCCCCGCTGGACGTTCCTCCCCGCAGGAAGAAGGCCAGCGTCGTGAACGCAGCTGCTCCAGTCCCAGCCCGCACCGTCAAGCCCCCCGCCTCGATGTAGCCGCCGACCAGGATGGCGAGCCCCTGCGTGTTGTGCCAATAGATGGAGCATGTGCCCTTGGTCACGTTGGCGTCCAGCGTGACATTGTGCGACCGCCACAGCAGCACCCAGTCCGCTGGGGCCGCCGTCGGGTGGATCGTGCGAATGCGATCATTGATGAACCCGAGGAGCGCCGCCAGCTGGGTCTCCAACACCCCCCCAGCCAGCGCCGACGGCGTCCCCGCCGCTGCGCGCGCCGCTACCTGCACCGCATGCCCCACCACCTCGATATCGCCCACCGGGAACGCCCCCGCTGGCGCGTTGTCCAGCGTGAGCAGCGTCTGCTTCTTGTAGCAGAGCAAGCGCAGCGTCCCCGTGAACGCCACGTCCACAGTCGCCGCGAAGCTGATCTCGACCCACGGATCCTCGTAGAACCCCTCCGCGTCCGCGTCGGCCGACGGCGTCAGCAGCGTGATGCCGTCCGTCTGGTACACGTCCCCCACGCGTAGCAGCCCCGCATCAGATCCCAGCAGCGGAGCGTTCTGCGTCGCCGTGCTGTGCAGCAGGCGGAAGTGCTTCGCCGCCGTGCCCACCGCCCCGGTCCCCACGAAGTACAGCCCGCTGAGCTGGAACTGAGTCACGCCTACCAGCCCCGCATAGGTCTCCACCGTGGGCTCTGCGAACGACCGCACATCTTCACCGCTGGCTGCCCCAGTTCCCAGGCACCACTTGGACACGCTGTCGAGCAGACCCCAGAACTCGTCGCCTTCCACCAGATCACCTGGCGTCTGCCGCGCCGTCGGCGATGGCAGCGACCGCCGCTCATACATGCCCGCCAGCGGCCACAACGCGAAGTCCGGGAAGATCGTCGATCCCATGGGCATCGGGATCGCGCACAGGATAACCGCGTAGGGATCGTAGTTCAGCTGAGCAATATCGTGAGGGTCCGTGTTCTCCACGCGGTAGTGGGCCGTGGTCGTGTTGTAGGCAGAGTAGTCCGCCACGATGTAGACGTACCACGTCTCATCGGCGGGCAGCCCCATCGGAGGGAACAGCGCCGCGCAGTCGATCTCCACGTCCATGGTCTCGCGCACCGACACAGCGAAGCCCCGATCCCGATTGGCGTAGACCGCGAACTGGTCCTCGTCCACGTGGTGGGGGGGCGTGTATGGGTCGATCTGCAACCGCAGCACGGTGTCCGCCACCAGCCGAGGAAAGACCCAGTATCCGCGGTAAGCCCCGCGCGGGTGCGCCAGCGCGCGCTCGTTGGCGCCATCCGTGACGTACTTCTCGCGCCACGCCAACTTGATCTTGCCCTCGTCGATCAGCACGGGGATAATTCCAGCCATGGTTCTGCTCCTAGCCTAGCGTACTGCGCGTCACGCGGAACGTCCAGCGCACGTCGCCGTAGGTGATAGCCCCAAACCCCTCGGCGCGCACGCGCACCCCGTCCACCTCGTCGTCCACGGAATCCGTGATGTCGCGATCAACCCACCCCGCGACTGGATACCACGTCACGGGATCGTTCACCCCGCTCTGCACCGGCAGCGCGCCCGTGTCCACCGTCGGGAAGACGGCCCCGCCCCCGATCTGGAGGATGCGCAGCCGATGGCCGTTCCCGGGCGCAGCCAGCTCGCCGCGCTGCTCCATGGTCAGCAGCACGCGCCCAGAGATCCCAAGATCCAGGAACTCCCCGCCCGTGAGCACCTTCTCGGAGAGCCGCCCCGCCAGCATGTCCAGCATGGTCAGGTCCCACTCTGTGGTGACCACCCACTCGGCCACGCGCGCATGGATGGGCAGCAGCTTGTCCTCGATCTTGGCCTGCAGCCGGGCAATGGCCACCTGCATCTCCGCATCGGTCCCGTAGTGGTCATACGCCTGGGCCTTGGGCTCGATGAGCACGCGCACGCGGTACGACCGGCAGTAGCAGCAATCCCCCTTGTCCACCTCGGGCCAGTACCGCACCGCCACGTGCGCCCCAGGCCCCGGCACCGTCGCGCCCACGCCCGTGCCCACGATGACCGTCCAGCGCCCCACGTCCTGGTCCGGGAATCCCGGCACAGGCGCCGTCACGGTCCACGCCGCATCCTCGTAGTCGATCCAGTACACCTGATCGTCCAAGGCGGGCGGCGTCACCCCGTGCTCGTAGACCGTCAGGCCGAAGTTGCCCCGGCGGAAGCTGAACGCATCCGCCTGGCAGCGCATCATCTCCACGGTCACGCGGTAGCCCGCTGCCAGGTTCATCGACGCTGCCTCGGTCGCGGAGAGCGCATCCGCCGCGATGATGATCGCGGGCGTGCGCGGCAGCGGGTCCACCTCCGACACCTGGCCGTAGTATCCCTGCGTCACGTCCAGCGCGAAGGCCAGCCCCACCGACATGCCGTCGGTCATCGCCGCGTCCTCGTACAGGTAGGCCCGGTCCGCCAGCGTCAGCCACGCCGGAGAGGGGAAGAGGATGGGGTCGTGGTCGAACGTGTCGTAGTACTGCTCGTCGCCACGGATGTCGTCAAACCGCAGCGACCGTGGCTCCAGGTCGGTGTACCACGTGCCCCCGTACTCGAACACGTGCGCCGCGGGCAGCATGGCGGCCAGGTCCGCGTCGCAGATGTGCCAGAGCCCCTGCACGACCACGTCGAACAGGCTGATCTCTCCACGGATGCGATAGGCGTCCTGCGCCCCCTTGCATCCGAAGTACTGCCACAAGTGCGCGATGGCCGCCCGCTGCCTATCCTCCGGGTCGTTGCGGTCGTTGTCGAAGCCGTAGTCCTTGGCTAGGTGATCCAGCACCCGCGGAGGCATGAACTGGAGGTAATACCCCCGCGCCAGCCAGTGCGCGGTCATCGGCACGTCGTAGATCGAGTAGACGCCAAGCAGGCCCAGATCGGGCACCAGGGTCCCCCCCAGGTAGTCCACGGTCCCCAGCGGATTGACCAGATCAAGAGCAACTGGGTTCATTGGATCCACCGCGCGGTAAAGCGTCCCAGTATCAGGCGTCGGATCGGGAACGTCGTAGAGCCGCAGCGGGCCTGCATCCGTGAGGATATCGAGCACGATGGCAGCACCCAGAGCGGTGCCCGTGGTGTTCGACCGCAGCCGCACCAGCGGCCCTGGCAGCGTCACCGGGGGCACTGCCGTCCCGTCCCCACGCCCCACCGGGACGCCAGATCCGAAGACACCAGCGTCCGTGGCCGCGTTGCCAGTCACAACCCACCCCGCCGGCCGCTGGAATGGCAGCGCCAGCTCGCCCCCCTGCACCCACACCTCGTTCGCCAGCGAGCGCCCCGCCGCGTAGATGGCCGCCTGATCGAAGCTCCGCGTCCGCACCAGAGCGACCTTGTACTCGGTCGGATCCTCCGCCCCCGTCACATCGTCAACCGCTGGGATCGTAGTGCGCCACCAGCGCGCCGTGCTGCTGATCGGAGCGTAGGGGTACCATGGGTAGCGGTCAGCAGGCCCGACCGGCGCAGCCAGCGGGTCGCCCGTGTTGGGCATCTGGGAAAAGTCCGCCTCCCCGATCAGCCTCGTCACGCTGCCCCACACGTCCGACGCCCAGGCCCGCGCCTCCCCCACGTAGAACCACTCGGACTCCGTGCTGTCCGCCCGGGCCTCGTAGGGGTCCCGCTGGATCGGCAGCTGCCCGATGGCCCCCAGGAACGCCTCCAGCTCGTCGCCGTAGATGCCCAGGAGCTGCTCCAGGTAGCCATGCGCGTCCAGCTCCCGCTGCTGGATGGGCACGTTGTCCCAGAGCACCCGGCGGCCCCAGAACCCCTTCCCGAAGAACCCGAACCCTGGCTCGCTCCAGCTCAATAGTCACCTCACACAGCGAACACGTGTTCGCTGCTACACTCCGCCACGGGTGTTCCCTGACCCAGGCGTCACACTGGCATCCGATGATCTCTTCTTCCACAGACAGAAAAACTCGATCTCGCAATCCGTATCCGCGTCCACTGTCACGTGGAACCCAATGGTCGCACTCGCCTCCTTCTTCGGAGAAGCCAAAACAGGACAAAGGACAGACGCAGGAACCGTCACGTCTATCACGTCATACCCAGCCTTGTCCGCCAACGATGCTGCTACGCCGGTCAGGTCCGTCTTGGCAAGAATAGACCCCGCCAGCACGCCGCTACAATCCGTGCCAACTGCCGTATCTGTCAGATCCGCCGTACCGCCAAGACCACCGATATCCCATCCACACCCAGAAACGGTAACAACCTGCGAAGTATTCGTAAACACTCCCCACAACCCAACGATTTCCACAGACCCGACTATATCAAAGCACTCATAAATGAGCGCCCCGCCGATAGCATCCCCTACCGCAACCGTTTTCGTTGACTTGTAGACAGGATCCGCTTCTGGATAGTACGTCATGGCTCTACCTCGCTAGATGATGAATACATCTGACCCGTCGGTCTGCAATGTCACCGACGCTCCGTCCACGTTGATGACCAAATCCAAGGCGGACCCCTCTATCAATTCCCCAGCCTCGGTCGCTACTGTAATGTTGTTCAACGACGCATTCATCCCGCTGTCCTTAACGGTGATCGTGTTCCCGCCCTTAGCAATCCACGCGGACTTCAGGTTGATCGTCACCGGAGCCGTTGCCGTATGGCTAACCAACAGCGTGGCCATGCGGTCATCCGCCAACACGTCATAGGAAACCGCTGCAACATCGTAGTGCTCGTTGCGGATATATCGCTGTCCACCTCGCTCCATTAGAACGCCTCCACTTCTGGGTCAATCACGTTATATCCGTCCACAATCAGATTCGTCACCGTAGCACCAATGTCGATGCCCAACCGGCAATGCGCCATCTTGATGTCCATCCCACCACCACCGGAATCGGTTATAGATGGGTTAGCACCAGGGGTAGTTTTCCGAATCGTGCAATCGTATAGCACGGCGGGTGCGGTGTCGTCGTACAAATCAATCACTGGAAAATCACCCAGCATGATAAGTGTACACCCAGATAGCTTATTGGAACTACCAAGGTGCCAGACATCTGTACCAGTACGAGTTGAACGGTAACATCTGATAAAGGTACACTTTTCAGCGCCACCAACCCCTCCAACCCGCGAACCCCAGCAATCCTCCCCGCCAACACAATCAGTGTACACCCCGTTGCATGAACCTGGGACAGCCGCACCGCCAGAACCGAAGGAACGTTCACCCGCAGTACACCGAGTAACGCTGCCTTTGACCGTACAACACGCAACAGAATCAGCGGTAACGATGCACGATCCAAACGACCTAACCCCGGCGTGACAATCAGTGGCGACCCCCTGGAACGCAGCCGTAACACCAGCAGGGGGGTTATTAGTCACACCAAAGCACCCGTCACCCCCTGTAACCCTATTCAGAATAGCGTCACATAGCGCGTTGTTATCAACCGACGTACCGAAACATCCGTCCCCTCCAATGGTGTCCTCTATCGTCCCGCTGCAAGTTCCAGGGCTACTTGCACCATATCCAAAGGAATAATCCCCAGACTCGCAATGCTTGGCAGTTCCAGTAAACGACGCTGATGCGGGTTGCACAGTAGCAGCACCAAAGGAATAAATCCCAGCAACACAATGATCCAAATCGCCGCTACAAAGCATATCATACATCGTAGAATCATCAGCACCGCACCCAAAGCAACGCTCCGTTCCGATGCAGTCAGACGCCTCTCCGCTGAAAGTGCTATGCCCATGTTCCGCATATCCGTAACTGTAGCCACGGGCCTCACAATCTACCATTGTCGCGGAGCACTCCGCGTTTCCACCAGTTCCAGGAGGAGCGCCGGTCAACACAGAAACACCAAACGCATAGTTGCCTGGAACAACACATCGAGTCAGCGTCCCAGCACACAACACATTTCCACCATTGCTCGCAACACCAAAACTACATGTGCCAGCAACACAGTCCATTGCTGTACCATCAAACGTTGCCCCCACATCTGGACCTGAAGACGCGCCAAAGCTCAATGAACCCGCTGTACAATTCTTGTAAAGCCCAGTAGCAGAACCACCATAAATGAACCCGTTCAAGTCCGTGTGGCAATCGTACCATGCAGATGAACACGACACCCCCATAAGCATCACCGCATAAGGCGGCGATACACCGGTCCCACGGAAGAACAACTCCTTGAACACACTACTAGGACTATCCTTCCGCATCAACAAACAAGCCTGTCCAGGAGTAGTAGCTATTTTCAAAATGCCGATCCGCTCCATGCGACCGCTATCAGCATCCCACCCCAGATCTATCCCATCAGGCACCAAGATCCTGGTCGAAGGTGTGCGAGCATCCCCGGACGCCTCCAGCACAGGAGAACTCCCCGCGCCGACAACCGACACATACTCCTGATCCAGATCCTTGCTGGCACCCATAACATAGGTTCCGCTCTGCAACTCAATGGTGAGCATGTTCGACGCGCTAAGTGCGACGCCTAACGAAACCCAGTTTGGAGCACAATCATACGTGTGCTCGAACAGCCTCCACCCTGCTGTCGGATCGGAGGACAAATCCAACGACGCAGGAATCCTGACGCAATCGTGCGCTGAACGGTATTCGCTTTCCCCATTCCACCAGCCGCGACCGTAGGCTCCAAGATTATCCAACGTGAAACCGACGAAAGACAGCCCACCGAGATCGGGACACGCCATCGCCATGGTTACGAGTGACGACTCATCGAAGACGATCGCGTTGCAAGTCGTGTGGTACTGTGCATTGACACTAGGATCCGGACCCATCCCAAAGTAACTGTCGATCAGAGCCTTCGACCGATGGATCACCGCGCCCCTGACGTTTCCGTACCCGCCATCAACCCTACCGTAAGCGTACGGATTCCCAAAGATGTCCCTGTCAAAGTTTGCGAAGTACTCGCAGTCCTCCATCCAGTTGATCCTGCACACCCCACACATGAACACTGACGACCTCGCGGCATAGATATCGATACGGTTATCCTGAAACCACCCACCAGGAACGTCACTGGTGTCAACGTGCGCACAGATCCACGAATGGTTCCCACCGTCATCTTGCGCTGGGCTGTCCTTCAAATAGAGTTTCATGACCCTGGTGGCGTCCAACTCATCGGCAGTTCCGCTGGCGTCGTTGAAAACATAGAAGCTCTCACGGACAGCGCCATTGATCTCCACGACATGAAAATCCGGCATCGGGAAACCGCAGCCTGCGTTCGCGTTCTGAACCTGTATACTGCCATCAACCAGCCTGAACCCTTGCGGGTAATTGTCATCATGAATCTTCAACCCCGGTTCCCATCCCACAGATGGCTTGCGCACAAATCTGACCGTTGGCGCATCCTTGTCCGTAGCCAGCCCGTAGGTATTCCACAGCTGAGGATCAATCGTCCACATGATGGCATTTGGCGTGGACAGCCGACAGTTGTCCCCCGTTATCGTGATGTGCATCCTCTGCGGAAGATACGTTGCCATCCCCTCGGCGTACACTCCGGGAGCAAGGTGGAACGTGAGGGGCTGCAAGAACACTGCAACATCCAACGGCCCAGGAATCGGTTGCGCATCACACGCCGCTTTGAACGTCTGGTACGGCTTCCCGATGGACCCGTCCCCCGTCACATCATTCCCGTCCACAGCGTCCACGTAGATCTCGCCGTTGCCGGTGATGGCCACGCTGCCTGTGATCGGCACCCACGCACCGTTCATCCGCCCCACGAACTCGTTCGTCGTGGTGCTGTAGTACCATGTCCCATCGACGGGCACGCCGAGGCCGTCCTGCGTCGAGTCCCAGCGGTTGGCCAACACGAACGCCGTCGCCGCAGCGTCATCCACGAGGTTGCCGAGGAAGTTCTTGTTGCCGTAGGGATCTTGAAACGCCATAGCGTCGTCCTCCTAAATCAGATCACGCTCCAGGTCATCGCGCCGTCGATGTTCATGTAGATGACCCCGGTCAATGTATCACGGTAGGGCGTGCCCGCCAGGGCCGTCACCACCCCGTTCGGGTTCCCCGCGCCCGTCATCCAGCCTGATCCACCCGTCGCCGGGAAGGCGAACAGGGTTGTAGGCGTCAGCAAGTCCAGCCGCGCACCGTTGAACCACTGGATGGTGTAGTCGTCGTTGACCACGCCGAAGACCATGCGCGAGGAAGAGATTTCCGTCTGGCTCACGTCCAGCTCCCACTGGACGGCCTGGGGACCCACGGCACCGGGCTGCAGGTCGGCGCAGATGAGACCACCCCGCACCAGCGTGAGGTCGTTGGGCCCAACTGAGATCTCGACCTGCAGCGTGCGCGAGATGAAGATGGCAGAGTCCACCTGGGTGAACGTCCAAGCTCCCGGCGCGTTCGTGACCTCGACGGTCGGAAGCTGCCGATGGATCAGTGTGAGGTGCTCCAGCAGCGCAAACGCCGTCGCATCCGCCCCCTGGGCGAAGGTGCCGAACAGCTGCTGCCACTTCTGCCAGTCCGCGTTCCACGGCGGGATCGGCCACTGGAAGCGTCCTGTGTACTCGTTGGCCATCCTCGTCCTCCTACGCCGCCAGGTTGCTGATCGCCAGCGACCCCAGCGTGATGATCCGGTTGGCGGCCGGCACGAGGTTGCCCTCCGGATCGATATCCGAGGGCCCCGTGATGGCGATGTTCGTGTAGACCATGCCGACCGCGGCCTCCTCCACCACTCGGTGCAGGTCCGACAGGTACAGCGGCTCGTTGAAGTCGCGGCCCTTCAGCAGCTCCACGATGGCCGCCCGCGCCTTGGCCGCCTCCTCCTCGTACACGTAGGCTGGCCCAACGAGCAGCTCGACCTCGATCTGGGCCGGCACCAGCGCAGCGGCACCGTTTACCACCTGCACCTGCTGCGTGACCTCCTTGATGCCGTCCAGGTACGCCTGGAGTCCCATGATGAGCCCAACCGATGGCGCCACGTAGTTGCCATCGGCGTCCAGCGACAGGATGGGCACCTGCACGTAGTTGCTCAGGCAGTCGTCGCTGAACATCTGGGCGATGCGGACGCGCATCGCATCGGTCTTGACCACGATGTTGGCCTGCAGATCCTCCGCTTTGCCGTCGATATCCGCTGCCTCAGCGCCCAGCGTGATCACCAGCGTCTGCAAGCTCGTGGCTGCCGCATCCACGGCCACCTTGATCGCCGGGATCGAGGTGTCCGGCGCCACTGGCGCGTCGTTCGTGAGGGCGTCCAGCGTGGGGTTGAGCAGGGTGCTGACCGTCAAGTCCAGCATGCCCCCCGCCGCCTGGACCGCGGCCAGGGCCGTCGCCCCCTGCCCCGTAATGCCAGTCGCCTGGCCGATGGCCGACGTCAGCTCATCAAGTACGTGCGTGCGCGCCGCGCTCGGCGCGAAATTCGCATCATCACTGACGTACGCGTACAAAACCTCCAACGCCGTCTTCTGGTTCGCTGACGTATCGTTGACGACGGCGATGGCTGTCTCGGCCGTCGTTCCCTGCGCCCGGGCAGCCTGCACGTTGACCTTGGCGCTCGTAACCCATCCCACGAGGCTGTCCGCCCCCAAAGCCCGCAGATTCTCCAGGGCAGCCATCTGCGCCTGGATCGTGGCCACGTACGTGCTCATGGTGGTGGCCCCGGTGGCCAGATCCGCCTCCAGGGCAGCCACAGCCGCGACGTACGCTACCAAGTACGCCTCCACATCCTCGACCAGGTTGTTGAAGGTCAGGTCCGCGTAGGTGCCGCGGGGGTTGAACGCGTACGCCTTGGCCACCGACCCGTACAATGGGTCCACGAAGCTATTGGACAGGGCGTCGTAGTCCAGGGCCGTGATGGCCGCGCCGCGCGCAGCGAACGACAGCGGGGCCAGGCGCCGGGCGTGGTCGGTCTCCTCGGGGTCCGTGCCGCCCGTAGGGGCCACCTCGTGGTCCACCTCGAACGTGACCTCGGCCCCGCCAATGGAGAGCACGTCGATGCTGCTGCTGATGCTGTGCGCCTTGGGCTCGTTGCCCTTGATCCCGTCGATCACGACGAAGCGGAGCTTGACCTCCGCACCCGTAGGCGGGATGGCGCCCGCGATGCCATCGCCGAACCGCACGAGGGGCGGCTGCGCCGTGTAGTCCACCTCGAACTGCTCGTCGTTGGCGTAGGTGAGGAAGGTGCGCTCCTCCCACTCCAAGCCGTCCACCCAGGCTTCCACGCTCAGATCAGCCAGGTAGCGATCCTCGGGCACGCTCGACAGCGGGTAGGTCTGGTTGGCCGCCCCGTTCGCCGTGAACGTCAGCAGGAACGTGTCGCCCTGGCGCACGCTCACTGTCCGCTGGGTTCCTGGAGCCAACGCCAGGGGCTCAACGAGCGCCGCGTAGGACTCGTAGACGAGCCCCGCCGGCCCCTGGTACCGCCACCGCGCGGGCATCGTGAAGGGCCCCGTGGTGCCATCGGGGAAGGTCAGCGAGAGTTCCACGCTGGCCGCCGCGGCCGGACGCATCTTGTAGCCCAGCTGCCGCACGATCCTGTTCGCGGCGCTCGGCGTGCGGGCTGTCTCCAGGAAGCAGTCCGACGCCGTCCGGTCCAGGTACCACTGGAGCTGCGCCGTGGCGTAGGCCATCATCTCGATGAGCATGATGCCCTGCGTCGTAGTGGCGTAGTCGTTGTACACCGTGGTATAGACCGCCTTCAGCCGCCGCAGCAAGTCGTCGAAGATCGACGCGTAGTCGCGGGCCGCGTACTTCACCGTGTTGAGCGGCGCCCGGTCAGCTACCAGCGGCTCGTATGGATCGGTTGCCATGGCGATCTTACCATTTCACAAACAGGACGAGATGCCGCTTGACATTCGCCCCAACGTGACCCATATTGTCTCCTATGAGACGCGAAAACTTCAAGGTCAACCTGGATCCCGACTTGGCCGCCTGGCTCCGCGCCGAGGCCGCCCGCCGCCGCTGCTCCTTCTCGCAGGTCGTGCGGGAACTCATCGCCGCCGCCATGGCCCAAAAATGATCCTGGCCCAGCGCATCCGGCTCGCCCCCAACAACGTCCAGGCGAGCTTCCTGGAGCGCTGCGCCGGTGCGGCCCGCTTCACCTACAACTGGGGCCTGGCCCGCTGGCAGGAAATCCACGCCGTCGGCGGCACGCCCTCCTGGCGCACCCTCAACGCCGAGATCAACGCCCGGAAGGACCGCGACCTGGGGTGGCTCCGCGATCTTCCATGGGCCGTCCCCAACACCGCCCTCGCCGACCTCGGGCGCGCCTTCGGCCACTTCTTCCGGCGGGTGAAGGCCGGCCAGCGCCCCGGCTACCCGCGCTTCAAGGCCAAGAAACGCTGCACCCCCGCCTTCGCCATCGAGGGCCGCGCGATCCACTTCGACGGCCGCCGCGTGCACCTCCCCAAGCTCGGCTGGGTGCGTACCCGCCAGCCCCCCCGCTTCCCCGGCCGCGTGCTGAGCGCACGCTTCTCGAAACACGCCGGCCACTGGGACCTCGCTATCCAAGTCGAGATCGACGAAACCCGCTGGACCTACCCCCACCGCTGCGAAACCCAAGCAGCGGTCGGCGTGGACCTCGGCGTGGTCGACCTCGCCGTGCTCTCCACCGGCGAACACGTCCCGGCCCCCCGCAGCCTGCGGCACCACGCCGCCCAACTCCGGAGGTTGAACAAGGAACTGTCCCGCCGCACCCGCGGCGGCCAGAACTGGCAGAAAACGAAGGCGAAGCTCGGGCTCCTGCACGAGCACATTGCCCACGTGCGGCACGCCGCCACCCACGCGCTGACCGCCTCCCTCGTCCACCACTTCCGCTGGATCGGCATCGAGGACCTGCACGTCGCCGCGATGATGCGAGGAAGGCTCGCCACCTCCCTCCAGGATGCCGCGATGGCCGAGGTTCGCCGTCAACTCGCTTACAAGGCGCCCCTCGCCGGGAGCACCGTGGTCGTCGCCGACCGCTTCTACCCGAGCAGCAAGACGTGCGCCACCTGCGGCGTCATCTACGCCGACCTCGCCCTGAACGAGCGCCGGTGGACCTGCGAAAGCTGCGGGGCCGAGCACGACCGCGACGAGAACGCCGCCGAGAACCTGTACCAATTGGCCGCCGCCCAGGCGGTGACAGCCTGCCGCCACGAGAGCGCTGGCGCCCTTCGGGACGCGCAACTCTCGCTTGGGCAGGAATCGGGCCACGCTGTTAGCTTCGGTTAGCATCGTTTTAGTCCCGAATGGGATGTCATCCACCTGCCAGCGGCAGCGTCACCTGCGTCTGCTGGGTCTGCGGCTGTCCCACCCTGCGGTACAGCACGTCCACGATGATCGCTGTCTCTACCCCGTCCGCCTTCTCGCTCAGGCGCGAGTCCACGGCCAGCACCTCCGCCTGCGGCACGAAGGTCTCGATCGCCTGCGTCACCTCGCTGGCGACGCGCGCTTGCAACAGCGGAGTCATGTTGTTGAAGATCAGCCGGTGGATGTTCACCCCCATGTCCGCATGCATCAGCCGCTCGTTCGTCCCCGTCAGCATCAGCGCCACGATCGAGCAGAACAGCGCCGCATCCGGGTCCGCCAGCGCCGGGAACCCCTCCTTCCCCAACTGGAAGGGGAACGCGAAGGTCTTGACGACCTGCGCATCGGAGACGGGCGGTGGCGCGTTGACCGTCGGCATCTTCCTACCCTATCACGCCAGCGCGCGAAAGGCACGCTGCTGGACCAGCGAACACGTGTGCGCCGATCAGTCGAGGGGGCATCCTGGCATCTCCGGTAGGCCCGGCAGCCCCGGGATCGCCGGGATCGGCAACCCGGGGATGGGAATCGCCAGCTTCAGCGTCGGCAACCCCAGCGACAGCCCCACACTTGGGAGCCCTGGCAGCCCTGGCAGCCCCGGGGGGGACGGGAGCGCGAACGGCAGCCCCGGCACCGGGATCGCCAGCGTCAGGGAGGGCAGCCCCAGCGACACGCCAAAGGACGGGAGGCTGGGCAGCCCTGGCAGCCCCGGGATCGCCGGGATCGGTAGCCCGGGCACGGGGATCGCCAGCGCCAGCGTGGGCGGCGTCGGGATCCGGCAGTTCGACATGGATGCGCTCCTTCGTCATGCGACGTACACCTTGGTCGACAGCTCCTTGCCCATCGTAGGCGGTGGCTGCGCCCCGGGGGCCACCGGGCTCCCCGGCGTTGGCGTCCCGATGAGGTGGCCCGCTGCGCCATGGGTGATGGCCCAGATCATGAGCTTAGTCCCCAGCACAGCGGGCTCGCTCGCCCCCTTGCCCAACATGACCGTGCCCGCGTTAGCCGCGAACTGCTGCGAGCAGTCGGCGACCACGTTGTCCCCCGTGATCGTGATGTTCTTGCCGTCGATGCCGATGGCCCCGCCGCTCTTCGTGGCCAGCGTGATCTTGTCGTCGCCCAGCATCAGCAGCGACGTGACCTCCTGCTGGTCGTTGGCGGTCATGATGCTGGTCTCCGCCTTCGTAGCGCTCATGAAGATCGTGCTACCGTTCTGGTTTTCGATCTGCACCGCGCCGTCCTTGTCCATCGCCAGGAAGACCGGGCTGGGCGCCCCCGCCCCGTCGCCCTTGCACAGCATGATGTGGAGATCCTCGGGGTCGTCCGACATGCGCAGGAAGTGACCCGCGCGCGTGCGGATGCCCTTCCGCAACGCACCCTCCGCATCAAAGGTGTCGCTGGCTTTCTCCGCGATGAGGTAGCCCCCCATGTAGACGGGAAATTCCGGGTCGCCGTGCTGGAACTGCATCCATACCGCCGCGCCGACATCCGGCGGGTGGAACAGTCCGCTCACCTGCTTGGTTTCCGGGTCCACCGCCAGCCCCGGCATGCATGGCCAGGCCCACCACCCCTTCCCCACCTGATCGGGGCGCCGCACGCCAACGGCGGGGCACAGCGCTTGAATGCGGCCCCGGTTGTCCGGGTCGGCGTTGTTCACCACCGTGCCGGGGTAGATGCCGTAGTAGCGCTTGGCGAACCCCTCGATTCCAATGCGCGCCAGCGTATCACACAGCCACCCGATCGGGTCCAACCGGCGCCTGTTCGCATCTGGGCGGTTCCCTAACATGATCTACTCCGGCACCTGTCCCGCGGGCGTCGTCTTCTTTTCGCCCTCTGGATCTACGCCGCCAGCCCCCTGGCGCATGACGGTCAGGCTCATCTCGTAGCTGCCCGGCCCCCACGTGTGGGTCGCCTTCTGCACAAGGTAGGGGCCGTTGTAGATCTCGCCGGCCCCCGCGAGGTTGACGTACATGCCCGGGATCACCCAGGGCAAGCCCAGCGACGTGATGACGCCCTGCTGCGCTGGGTTCCCAGCCGTTTGCCGCCAATCCGCAACGTTCTGAGCGCGGCTCGCTCCTGCTGCTCCAGGAGGCATGGGCTCACTCGCGTAAACAGCTGGCGTGCCATCCTGCTTGACGCCGTCTCCGATCAGTTCTCCACCTCCCTCATCTGCGAGGGACAAATCCTGCTGGATCGCCGGCAACGACCCAGCCGTCGCCACCTGCTGCTCCTCTGGCAGCGCAACCTTCTCCACAACCTTTCCCGTGTCCTGATCGATGTAGGCGATCAGCACACCCTTGCCTGCTTGATCATCCCCACCAACCAGCCACGTCGCGCTCGCCCCTCCCCCTTCCGGGGCCCAACTCAGGCACGGGAAGGTGGACGTAGACAAGTCCACGACCCCGCGCAAGCGAAATGTCGGCCGCGGCAACGTAGACGGATCCGCCTTAGATCCGGTCGCAGCCTGCTTGATGAACCCGAGCGACACCTCCAGCTCAGTAGCAACGTAGACCGTGTTGATCCGCGAGCTAGGATCTGTTACGTCCGGCCCGATCCAGTAGGTCAGGTTCATGAGAGCGCAGATCCGCTTGATCGCTTCCCAAGCCGTCAGCCTCGCATACGCCAGCGGGTGCCACATCGTTTTGAACGATGCGAAGGAGTCCGGGTCATATGACGCAGCAATCTGACACGCATCCAGCGCCCCAGGAGAAAGCGCGGGCAGCAGACCCATCGCCGCGATGCACTTCTCCAGCATGCTCTTCGGCGACTGGTCCAGCACGACCAGCTCCTTCGAGATTGTGTAGTGCGCCCCCTCCGCTGTCACCTGCACGGTGATCTGGCCCGACAGGCCGTTCGCGTCCAACGTGAGGCCATCGCCCCCAGCCTTCAGGAATCCCCCGAACCACGGCGTCCACCAGTCGGGCCGCGATGCGTACCCGATGCGCGCCTGCGCGTGCATGCCAATGGCAAACGGCGTGTCGCTCCCCAGCATCGCGATCGCCTCGTCGTACGGCGCATCGAACGTGAGCTGCAAGGTGGCCGTCCGGCCAAACTCGTACAGCATCGCGACGCCCGTCAGGAACGGCGCGCTCGGGGGCGCAAAGATCCACTCCCTGCCCGATTTTGGGCTCTTGAACCGAACCTGCGCCACGGGATCGGTGAACATGCGTCAGCTTCCCTGCGGGAGGAGCTTGCGCTCCACCCACTCCCGCCGAGGGATCTTCAGGAGGCGCCCCACGTACAACTGCACGTCCGGCAGGTCCATGCCGTTGCGTGCCGCGATGACCCACCCGCGATCGCTGCGGCTGTAGTAGCGCAGCGACAGGATGTCCAGCCGCATGCTGGGGCTGTCCACGACGTAGTCGTCCTCGTTCTCGGTCACCCCCTCCCAGGAAGGCATGACGAACGGCTCGCGGAACCGCACGGGGGATCCCACCTCCAGGTCCCACACCACCGCCTCCGCCATGAAGCGCATCGGCGATCCAGCGTCCGCCGTGAGCACGCGCGCGGGGATGGTCGGGGTCGGCGCAGGCATTGATCAGCCTCCCAGTACAACCTCTCCACCCGACCCAACCTTGCCGCGGGTGATGAGGTCGCTCTTCGCGATGGTTTCCGTGTTCGCGCGGATCTTGTCCAGGATCGCGCGCTGCTTCGCGCTCTCGTTGATGATGGCCATGGTCACCCCGGCCATCCCGGGGATGTTCAGCATGGCGCGCATCTGGGCCTTCACGTCCTCGGTTTTTCCCTCCACCGTCACCGTGCTCTGGAGCGACCCGCCGAAGTCGCGCATCATCATGTTCGCCACGTCTGCCAGCAAGCTCTTCTTCCGCGCCAACTCCTCCATCTTGGCCTTGTAGGCGTCGAACGTCGCGTACACCGAGGCGTCCAGGGTGTCGTTCACCGCCTGGGTCACCAGATCCACGCTCGTCGTGATCCCGCTAGCGAAAGACTCCATCAGCGCCATGCCAGCGTTGAACGCCGGATCAGCCGGTCCTCCAGCTCCAACGTTTGCCAATGGTCCGTCCAGAATCGGAGAATGTGACGTCAGGCGATCCGCCACCGTCTGCGCAGCGATATCCGCTCCCTTTACCATCGCATCAATGCTCGGCTGTTCAGTCATGCCACCGGCGAACCCCAGGCTGACTTCTGCACCGGCATTCATCGCGCCCACCGCTGCCTGCCCGAACGCCTCGCTCACCTTCTGCGCGGCAGCCTGCGCTGCAAGCTGCGCCTGCGATTCCACGTTGGTCAACCGCTGCTGGGCCTCCTCCATCTGGATCTTCGCCTCGGCCCGGACCTCTTCCTGGCGGATGATCAAGTCCATGGCCTTCTTCACACCGACCGTCAGCGCATCGTCCTTGATGCCAGCAGCACCGGCTGACTTCGTGATCTGCGCCTGTACCCCCTTCAAGACGGCAGACGCCTTCGCTGCCTCCGTCTCGGCTTGCGTCAGCGCCGATAGCCCTTCTGGTGTAGTAATGTCCTTCCCCTGCAACCCCGACAGGGCCTTCTTGGCTTCCGCTTCCTGGTGAGCAGCCACTGACAACTTGTCCGCCTGCGCCTGCCACCCAGCCATCCACTTCTGTTCACGCTCGACCTGTTTCTTACCCTTCTTCTCGCCCGCGATGTCCGCGCCAGTGCCGATGCCAAACGCCTCCAGCGCGCCCGTTGCAGCCACCCCCTGCCCTTCCACCATCGCTGTCCAATTCTTCTTGTGCTTTTCAAACCCTTCCTTCACCTGCGCAAGACGGTCTTGCATATCCTTGGCCCGCTCTGATGCAAGTTTCGCTTCTAATTCTTTTCCCTTCTTCTCTGCGTACTCTGGATATGCCAACTGCAATACAATATCCTGCAACCCAACAGACACTTCCTGGATGAACTTCTGCACCTTCAGCGCGAACCCGTGGATGTAGTTGCGCATCGACTCCAGCATGTTGGAGAAGTACCGCGAGATCGAGACATCGCCTTCCTGGGATGCCTGATCCATTCCGCTTCCAAACATACCAGCAATGGTCTGTGTCAACCCTACTGTGCTCACTCCGGCGATCCGGATTGCTCCCTCTCCAGCGGTCATGATGCTATCACGAGCACGTCCAATCCATTTGGCCGTGGTCGTTGCCCACGATGTATCCAATTCAGCCGAATCGAACGTCGCCAGTTCATTCAAAGCCGCTTTGCGGTACTCTACGCTCTGAAGCGCGATCTGCTGCGACACCGCCGTAGACGCGCGGATACCGTTGGCGATGCCACTCACCAGCGATGATCCAGCGTCCTCCCCGGCACCCTCCAGGTTTATGTCTTTTACCAAAGACTTCGACTTTTTTACCGCATGCTCCATCCCATCATCGAAGTTATTCTTGAAGTTGTACCACCAGTCTTCGATGGCCCATCCTGCGTCCTGCAACCCCTCCTTCACGTTGAGTTTGAACTCGCTGAACTCGGGGTCCTTCTGCAACCCATCCCACCACCCCTTGATGCTGTCGCCCATCCCGGAGAAGCTGTCCTTCACGTCCTCCCACGTCCATGAGTCCCACCACTCCGAAACGCTGTCCACGACCTCCTTGCCCAGCCCCCACAGCATCTTGCCCAGGCCCTTGGCCGCCTCCCAGATGGCGCCCCCCAGGTTCTCGATGAACTTGGTCCCAGCCTTCCCAAGCTCCCCTTCTGCTTCCTTGCCAGTGATCCACCCCCAGATGGCCTTGGGGATGAACGTGAGTGCATTCCACACGAAGCTACCGATGCTCTTTCCCACCTGCGCCCAATCGATCTTGGCCAGAAAATCGCGGATCTTTCCCGCAAGTCCTCCCACCCAATCGAGTGCTTTGGAAAAGACCTTACCCAGGTCCATCCCCCTCTTGGAAAGCATCTTTATGCCGACCACGACGCCGCCAATCACTAACCCGATGAGTCCTAGCTTTCCAATGAATCCACCCAGTCCCCGTGTGAGCAATCCACCCGGCCCAGTCAGGATGGACAACTGGCCGAACAACGACATGACTGGCCCCGCCGACGTTGCCACCGACCCCAACGCCGATCCTGCCAGCTCAACGATGGCCGAGAACTTGGCCATCTCCTTGTTGGACCCCTCCAAGTCCATGATCAACCCTCTGAACCCCAGCTGGTTCGCCGCCGACAGCCGCTTGATCAGCGGCCCCCATGTCTCGTCCGACGCCAGCTGCTTGGTCTGCGCTGCCACCTCGTTGTAGGCCCGCCCCATGTCTCCCACGAACCGCACCACGTCCTTGCGGGCGATAGCCCGGAACTTGGTCTCGAAGCTGGACTTCATGAGGTCCATCGACTCCTGGAGCGTGCGGCCCGTGCTGAACGCCTGGTTGGCGTAGTCCTTCAGCGAGAACTTGCCATCCGACGTGATCTTGCTGACCCGCTCCAGCGCCTTGGCGCCAGAATCCCCGCGCTGCGCGAGGTACCCCAGCCCGTTCGCCGCCTCGCCCAGCGCCCCGCTGAGTTCAGACAGCATGGCCTGCTGCTGCGCACCACCCGTGCCGAAGCGATCGAACACCCCCTGGAGCAACTGCGTGCCCTTCACCGCGTCGCGCGACCCCACCTCGATGATGTTCACCGCCTCGTCCATCCCCACGCCCAGCTTGGTCATCCATTGGAACAGCGGAGAGTCATCAAGGGACCCGATGCCGTACTTCATCGCCCGCTCAATCGCAACCGCCTGATCCGCGAACATCTGGGCCGTCTGCTGGCCCAACTGGACCGCCTCCTCCTCGCTGCTGCCCATGGACCGGAACGCGCCCGAGAGGCGCACGGTGGACTCGGTGAGCGCCATCATCTCGTCGCCGCTACGCCGCATCTCCGGGGGCACCTTCTCGAACGTCTTGGCCAGGCCCTCCAGGTTGCCCTTGAGCTTCTTGAGCGGTTCCACGCCCACGCCCGCCTTGCGTCCCAAGTCGGTCAAGCGATTGATGTACTTGACCTCGTCCGCCGCGCTGGCCTGCCACCACGCCCCCAGGCCGCCCATGGCGTCGGTCAGCTGGTCCATCTCGATCCCGGTCGTCTCCGTGATCTTCACCCAGTCCTTGGCCGAGTACCCCAGCGCGTCCAGCGCCTCCTTGGCAGGCCCCGTCGCCTGGTTCATCCCCTTGAACACCTTCGCCACCGTCTCCGCGCCGACGTTCAGCGAGATCGCCATCGACGAGATCTGGCCCGTCATCCGCCGGGCTTCCTTGCCCGTCAGGTTCAGGGATGCCACAAACGGCTTGGCCGCCTTGGCGTTGGCCACGGCCATCGCCTCCAGGCTGTTGGTCAGGTTGCCCGTGTCGCCCGTCAGGGAGCGCACATCCGACGCGATGGAGGCGATGTTGAACTGCTTGATGCTCTCGAAGAACCCCGGGACGTCCGACTTCTTGGCGATCTTGGACTGGGTCTCCATCGTGTCGTTGAGCTTGTCCATGCTGGACTGCGCCGACGACATGGCGGCCTTCATCCCCACGTCCCGCGCCCCCATGCCCCATGAGATGCCCAGCAGGTTCACCGATGCCTCCTACCAGCGAACACGTGTGCGCTCCTACCTTCGCCTGCGCGCATGCCGCCGCGCGGATGCCGCCTGCTGCTCCGCCTGGGAGCGCCGCGACTCTTCGAGGCGCCCCTTCTGCTCCACGAACCGCTTGCGGCGGCTGTATGGCATGCCCATGATGCTGTCGTAGGTGCCACCTTGCAGCTCCATGAGGAAGAACACCTCGCTCTCCTGCGCCGCTAGGGCGCCGAGGGGAAGAAAAAACTGGGCTGCCCCAGGTTCAAGTCGTCCCGCCACTCATGCTGACACGACGGACACGCAAAGTCTACTACCGTGTCCACGTGGCCTTCGTACTGCTCGAAGAGGGCCCGGATCTCGTTGCGGTCCCGCGTGGGGAGCCCCTTCAGGCACGCCATGGCCTCCTTGTGCTTCCGATCGCGCTCGACGGGCACGCCGTCGATGGCCTCCACGCGCGTCAGCAGCCCCAGCGTCAGCGTGTCCTCCTTGCGCTTGCCCTTCGCGCTCAGCCACTCCTCGTCCGCCGCGGTCATGACGTGCCAGCGCACCACGCGCCCGGAGGACAGCGTGTGCTCCCACACCCGCTGCGTCCGATCCTGCATCGGCCGGATCTCGACCTGCGCGAGGTCCAGCGTGTAGCGCACCTCGTCGCGGCATTCCGGGCTGGGGCACTGCACCTTGACCTCGTACTGGTCGCCCAGTGACACGCGCCGGATGGCCAGGAGGGCCACCATGCGATCGCTGGCCGTCAGCGCCGCCACCGCTGCGTTGAGCGCCGCCCGATCATCGATGTTGCCAAGCCGGTGCGTGCAGTTCAGGATGATCTGGTTGAGCCGCTGAAGCACCGGGCCCTTCGCCGTCAGCAGGTCCTCCTCGTACCCCGTCATCTCGCCCACCACCAGCTCGCTGTGCACGCTCCCCTCCCGGTCCAGGTAGCCGCACGGCAGCTCCACCGTCAGCACGGTGGGGCGGATATCGGACCGATCCCAGTCCTGCTGCACCGCTGCCAGCTTCTCCTTGGTCGGCACGATCGGCGCCTCCGGCGCCCCCTGCTCGCCCTTCTGATCCTGATCCGTCATTGCTCTTGCACCTTTCTATGTGCCCGCTGCGCATCCAGCGACAGCAGCTCTGCTTCGGCGCGGCGCTCCTGCCGCACCCAGCCGACGATCAACTCGCGCACCACGTCCGAGAGCGACCGCCCCAGGCGATCCGCGCGATCCCGGAACTCCACCAGCACGTCCTCTTGGATTTCCATATTGAGCCTCGACATGCTACCTCCTGCGCACAGTCTACGCATGATCTGCGCACGCGGTCAACCATCCGGCCCCAAAAAAGTGCAGGCATAGGGTTGACAAACGCAATGGAGGCATTATTATAGTCCCAAGATGCCGGGCGCTAAGCCCAGGCCAACCGAGGAGGATCCAATGAAGATCGAACGCATCCGACGCCGGGTCATGCAGATCACCTACGACGGCCGCTCCCCGGAGATGGAGGCCCGGGCCAGCGCGCTCGCGCTCGCGCTGGGCGCGCGCGGCTACACCGTGACGCTGGTGAAAGCGTAGGGAACTGGACGCGCACACGTGTGCGCATGATCGTGCCCACAACGGTGCCACGCACCGTTCAACCAGGAGGAGAAGCCATGAACGAGACCGAGACCCCCAAGACGATCGACGGGCTGATCGTGGAGCTGCAGGAGGCCGAGGAGCGCCGCGACGACGCCCTGGCCGACTACGGCCGCGTGCTCCAGGAGAAGCTGGCGCTGGAGGCGACCTGCGAGACCCTGCAGGTGCTCGTGGCCTCCGCCGAGGGGGCCGCCACGGGGTACAAGGCCGCGGTCGCCGACCTCGCGGCCCGGCTCCAGCTGGCCGAGGCCGAGCGCGACGCGCGCGCCCTGGACGAGGAGTGGCGGGCCAAGCGCATCGAGATCCAGAAGCTCCGCGACAAGTGCGAGCAGATGCGCAAGAACCTGATCGCCGTGGACGCCCGGGCGGACGAGCGGTACGAGGCGCGCGTCGTCGAGATCTGCGCCGAGCGCGACCGGGCCATCGCCGCCGCCCAGGCCGACGCAGCTGCCCAGATCGCCACCGCGGAGGCCGGCGTCGCGGAGCGCATCGCCACGATCCGGGCCGAGGCCGCCCAGACCATCACCGAGCGCTGCGCCCAGTCCGATGCCGCCGCGCGGCTGGCCACGGTCGCGCACGGGGAGGCCGACGCCCGGGCCGCCGCCGCCACGCAGCGGGCCGAGATCGCGGAGCGCAACCTGGCCATGGTCCGCCAGGCCAACGTCCACCGGGTCGATGCCCTTCGGGACGCGGTGGCCCTGACGTTCGCCTGGGAGCGGCGCGACACGCGAAAGGTCAAGTCGGCGGACGACCTGATGCAGCAGCTCCAGAAGACGCTGTACCAGGCGATCGCCGTGGCGCGGTAGGTGCGGAGGATCCCCCCTCCCCCTGGGCAGAACCTGCGAGGTCCGGCATGGCCGGGCGAAGGAGAAGAAAGATGGACCGCAGCGACTTGGGAACCGACACGACCCTGGTGATCAACCTCGACGCCGAGATCTGGGCGGCCTGCCCCGACGAGCCCCTCAGCGCGGCCCCCCCGCTGCGCCTGGCGCCCGACCTGCGCTGGCGCGACCTCTACGACGAGGACGAGCCGGGATGCCTGTTCGACCGCTACCCGCGCACCGGCCGGGCCCGCAGCCGCCGGCGGCACGCCGCGTAACCACTACTGCGCAGGAGACAGCACGGGATCGGCGGCTGGATCGACGGTGGGATCGGGGGCGGGCCCGGGCGCCTCCTCGGCCTGGGCCATGCCCCGCAGGGCGGTCCGCACGGACGCGGCGCTGGCGCCGCTCACCTTGCCGCCCACCCGCTGGAGGCAGTTCACGATCACGGGGTAGAGCGCCTGCCGCAGCTCCGCCAGGACGGCCCCCGCGTCCCCCTCCTTGCCCACCACGGCCTGGAGGCGGGGCTTGACCTGGCTCCCTCCCAGCAGCGCCTCCAGGAGGCGCTCCACCTCCGCCTGGCTGGTGCGGAACGCGGGCGCGCCCTCCTCCAAGGACTCCTGGCGGGGCTCCCGAGTGGACTCCCGCATGAGCTGCCGCAACTGCCGTGCCTTCTCCGTCAACATCGTCGCACCGTCCTTTCGTTCACTAGCTGCGGGCCGCGCCCTTCAGCTCGCGCGCGCCCTTGGAGAGCACCCCTGCCGACACCGTGGCCCCGGCCGCCGCCAGCGCCTTGGCCACCAGCGCCTCCAGCGGGCCCTGGATCATGCCCGCGAACATCTGCGCCTGCCCCTCGTCGTCGAAGGTCCGGGTGAGCAGCACCTCCAGCTTGGGCGCCCCCAGCATGGCCTCCGCCATCCGCCCCACGACGCCCGCGCTGACCGCCTCGTCCACGCCATCCAGCTCGCGCAGGATGTCCTCGAAGCGAACCCCCATTGGGGCGCGCGCCGGAGCGGATGGCGCAGCAGCACCGGGCCTCTGGGCAACTGTCTTCTTCTCTGCCTTCCTCTTTTTCTCCCGAGCCTTGTTCACTTTGAGCAAGGTATTTTTTTGCCCCCGTTCAAAGTGACCGACCACACTGGCCTTCACACACTTCCCGAAGACCATCTTCATTCCAGGCGGACACCCGCGCCCCAGCGCCTCGTCCATCTCCTCCTGCGTCGCCCCCGGAGCCGCCCCCTTGGCCCGGGCGATCTTGGCGCACAGCGCCTCCGGGTCGTCCACGCCGCCCTTACAGCGCATAAACTCGACGCAGCTCTGGAAGCGCTCCCCCTTCTCCCCCTTGAACCGGCCCGTCTCCGAGTCGATGTACTTGGCCTTGCACGGCTCGTCGGCCTCGGCCATCAGCACTTCCACCTCGACCTGCTCCAGGATCTCTCGCATGCTTCCCATGATCCATTCCTCCAGATCCCTACGGGGATCCCGTAGGCGAAACCGCGGGCAGCGGCGCGCCGGTGCTCACCGACACGGGCAGCGGGACAATCCCGCTGGTCTGACGTAAGCGCGGGTCCCGCCGACGGCGCCGACGTTTTCCCTGCTGCATGTCCACGATACCCTTCACCGACCTCGCTCCCGTGGCCGCAGGGCCACCTCCGCTCCGCGATCCGTGCGCTGCGCATCCGCGCGATCAACATCTTCCACCATCGCGAAGATCTTGGCAAGCTGCTGGGCTACCATCATGGCGTGGCGCCCCTCGATCTGCATCGTGATCGCCATGGGTCCCGCCGGCGTGGGGCGCGCTGCAAACCTATAACTGGACACCAGCCGCCCCCGCACCGCGCGCTCCCCACGCATGCGCAGGAAGCTCAGCAACCGGCTCTCCGTGCGCGTGAGGGCGCGCTCCTTTGCTGCCGCGACCGGGGGAACCTCGTCCAGGAGCGCCCGCAGGCGCTCGCTCTCGCGGGCCATGCTCACGGGATCGCATCCATGAGATGGTCCAGCAGGTAGCGGCCATCTGCATGCCCAGCGAAGTCGCGGTGCGCCACGATGCCAGGGCCCGGCTTCGCGGACCACCCCAGTGGGGGCTTGCGCCACCCCCGGATCCGCGGCTGGGGCGCCCCCAGGTCGCGCGTGGGGAACACCACGGGGATCCCCAGGTGGTCGCACAGCCAGGGCACCAGGACCACCGTCACCGCCAGCTGGATCGGCAGCGGAGTCACGTAGAGGCGCTTGGCCCCCTTGGGCACCCAGCACCACCACGGCGCCGACACGATGATGCCGTGCGGCTCCCGCGCCAGCTCCGGCCGGTACGGGTTCACCACCTCCAGGCCCACCGACACCTTGTTGACCTGCCCCGCGTGCCAGCACACCTCCGTCGCCAAGTCCGCGTGGTTGTGGATCACGCCGTCCTTCCCCAGCACGAGGTGGATGCCCAGCTTGCGGCGCCGGATCGTGTCCGCGCAGCCCGTCGCCGAGTTGCCCGCCGTCTCGTGCAGCACGAAGGTGGTCAGCAGCTTCAGGCGCTCGGCGTTGGCCAGGTGCGGCTCGCCGTCGTCCTTCCAGTTGCGCGCCGTGCCCCCCGCCTCCAGCACGATCCGTGGCAGCGGCAAGCGCTCGCCACGCACGATGAGGTTGTTCGATGGCTCGCTCAAATGACACCTCCTGCCTTCCGGATGCGCCGGAACGCCCGGACCATGGACCGCAGCGGCACGCTGCCCTCCGCCGTCCACTGGACCGCCGTCAGGACCATGCCCACGCCCACGAGGTCGGCATCCTCGGGCGCCTCCACGGCCCCGAGCTTCCCCTCCTTCTCGAACCAGAATCCGTAGGCGTCCCGCGTCCAACGCACGGTCGCCGTTGCGGGCCCCGCCGGATCGTGGGGCACCAGGACGACCACGCGCAGGTCGCCCACCTCCTTGCCCTTGGGCCCCCGCAGGCGCGAGGCGAAGCGCGCCGTCGCCCGGGCCACCCCGTCGGACGGCCGCTGTGGCAGGCGCGCCCGGGCCGCCAGGCGGCGGTCGAAGATCGCCTCCATGATGCGGTCAAGAATGCCCGCCGCTACTGCCGTCCGCGCATCCACGTCAGATCTTCCCGGCCTTGCGCTTCGCGCTCAGCTCCCGCCGCAGCCCCTCCGGACTGGTGTCCTTCTTCCGGGCCTTCTTCATGGCCTTCGGCATGCCAAGTGGCTCCCCGCCGTCGTCCGGGAAGAAGATCTCGCTGCCGTTCACCGTGCGCCAGTGCCCCTTCTTGCCCTGGAACTCCCACGTGTCGTCGCCGACCTTCTTGGAGACCGTCCTGCGCTTGGCCTTCCGCAGCGCATTCCAGAGCTTCTCCGCGCCCCCCGCCTCCTCCAGCGCCTCGAACACCTGCTCCATCGTCACCGACATGGCATCACCCTGCTTTCCAGGAGGCGAAGAGCTTCTGGGCCTGCTTCAGCATGGCCTCCAGCGCGTCCACCTCCTCGTCGTGCTGCTTGTTCAGCTCCTCGCGCTCGCGCTTGTCCTTGGCATCCATCGGCGTCCCAGCCCCGTAGATGCGCGCCCGCAGATGCTGGATCTCCTGCCAGTGCCGCTGCAGCTCGGACAGCGCAAGCGAGAACCGCGCCCCCTCCCGGCTCTCCTCCATCAGCGCCCGCTTGGGATCGGCCGCCGCCGCCTCTGGGATCGTCACGCGCACGGTCTTCCCCGCGCTGTGCTTCACCGGGTAGGTCGGCACCCGGCCCGAGTTGCTGAACCACGCCCGCACGCCGTCCAGCAACGCCTGGGCCTTGTCCTCCAGCGCGTGCATGGCAGCCTCGTGCTGCTTCCAGTTCTTTTTGGCCTCCTGCAGCGCGACCTCCTTCCACGCATCGCCCAACCCATTCACGATGCTAGCCAGTGCGGCCTGGGACCCGTGCGACGCTTCTGGCGCTGGCACGCCAGCCAGCGATGCCAGATCCTTGGCGATCCACTTGCCGTCCCGCGCGCTGTCAAGCACCCTTCGAACAGCCCGGTCGATCTTGAACTTGTCGATGGGCTTGTCAGACGGAAGCTCGTCGATCACGGCATCCGCGAAGTGGCGGCCGCCCTTCCCATCCAGGAACTCCCGGATGGCCTTGGATGGGATGCCCTGATACTTCTGCACGAACACCCGGAACGCTCCGTTCCACGCCTCATCCGGAGGTACAGATCCAGACGGAGCGTCTGATAGTCTGCTCGACATTGTCCCGAAGAACCCCCACGACGTGTTCTCCGTGGGCAACACCTGCCCCTGCCGCTTCCCTACCGCTTCGCAGATCTGCTGCCCCAGCTGCCGCAACGTTCCCATCAGCTTCTCCTTTTTCTCAGCGAACACGTGTTCGCCATCTACTACGCGCGCTCCTCCAGCACACGGAACACGTCCTCCATCGACTCCTTGCGGACCCGCGCCTTCCCCTTGCTCCTCCCCTTGGGCGCCGCCCCGCGCTTGGGCGCCACGGCCGGCGCACCCTTCTTCTTGCCCGGGGCCGCCCCCTTCTTAGCGGGGGCCTTCCGGGCGCCCTTCGCGGGCGCCGCAGCGGCCTGGGGAGCCCGCTTCTTGGCCGGCGCCTTCGCCGCGCCGCCCGGGCCGTACGACGCCGCCCGGGCTCCCTTGCCCGCTCGCTCCTGCGCGCGCGCGGCCTGCCCGGACGCGAACGCGTGCGTCTCGCCTGCCCGGGACGCCGCTTGGTAGGTCCCCTTGGCCGCCGCGTAGGACGCCTTGCCAGCGGCCCGCCCCTTCACGTCGCGCACCTTCTTGGCCGCCTGCCGGGCCTGCTTGCCCGCCTGTGTGAAGCGGAAGCTGTGCGCCTGCACCCCCCGCTTGGCCGTGACGGCCGCCTTGCCCACGGCCTTGGCCGCGCCCGCGACCCCCTTGCCCACCTTCACGATCTTGCCGAAGACCATCTTGGTCCCGGGCGGCAGCTTCTTCTTGACGGCCGCCGCCTTGCCCTTGAGCCAGCTGCCCAGCCCCTCCAGCGCCAGCTCCTGCTGCGCCGTCAGCGGGCCATCCGCAGCCGCCTCCAGCAGGTCCGCCAGGAAGTCCAGCCGATCCGCGTCCGCCTCCTCGAAGAGATCTGCCAGCATGTCGCCGTCCGCCTCCATGAGGAGCGCCAGCGCCTCCTCCCCCTCGACCTCGAACAGCGGCCCCCCCTCGATTCCCTCAAACACGTCCTGCATCGTCCTCATGGCGACCCTCCTACTCTGCTTCCTCTTGTAGCGCACGCGCCGCTAGCTGGTCCAGATCCTTCGGCAACGAAGCCGCGCGCGCTGGCATGGGCGCAGCAGTCACGGGCACTACCTCCACCACCGGAGGAACCGCTCCCCCCTGGCCAGCCCCGGCCACCATGGGCATCCGCATGTAGCCCGTGCTCACAGACGCACGCTGGAGCAACATCGCGTTCACCGTCTCGCGCAATGCAGTTTCCGCAGCATCCATCCGCTCCATGCGCTCGCACATCGACTCTATGCGCGCCTTCAGCAGCTGGTACGCCACATCCGCCTTGGCCTCCGCCTTGTCATCCGTGTCGTCCAAGAATTCCCAGAACCCTGGCACCCCCATGGCCGCCACAAGAAGGACTGCAACCGTAGGGAGCCCAGCACGCTTCAACATGGAAGCCTTCTCCGCGATCTCGGAAATTCCACTCTGCTTGTCGGTCTTCGCCACGGTACACCTCTCCTAAACTTCGTCTGGCTCGGTATCGTATCCACCGCACTTCGGACACTTCACCTCGAACGTGCTCTTGCCCAGCTTCTTCCGAAAGCGCGCGCCACACTCGTTGCACAGCATCCGCGTGCCAACAGCCTCGGCAACGATGTCCTCGCTGACAACCTTGGTCGCGCCAATGACCACCGTCGTCTCGTCGCTCAGGAAGCCGCCCGTGATGCGGAACAGCACGCCGTCCCCCTGCCGCTCCCACCGCACCTGCACCGGCCGGTACGCCGGGTCTCCACCCTCCTTCCGGTGGTGGAACTCCGCCACCTCGCGCTCCCGCAGCGGCCCCCGGCCGTTCCACCACTCGCCCCCCAGGCCGATCTCCAGTGCCCCGTCCAGGGGGTGCCAGATGAAGTCCAGCAGCCCCTTCGTGGCCGCGATGCGCAGCGTCGAGGCGAAGCCCTCGTTCACCGCTCGGTCCAACTGCTCGATCAAGTGCCTCATGATTTAGAACCTCCCAGCTAATCCCTCTCTCGCAGAGAAGATCCGCAGTTCGGTGAACGCTTCAACTTGAACATCGAGTTCCATGATGCTGACCTCGCCAGAGGTGGCATCCATATCAGACCCTGGCTTGTACCTGGTCGGAATTGCGTTCCACAATAACCAAACTCTACCTGGAAGAAACTGCGATGATTCCCATGCCTCAATAGCAATCGGAAGCATAACTTCCAAATCGTCCTTGTTCTTTGTGTTGATGTTCGTGAACTGGATCAGCAGCAGGTTGCGCGGCACCATGTCGATACCGCGGAGCGCGCGCGTGATCCACTGGTAGAACGTGTCGTCGTAGCAGCGCGCGCCGCGCATCAGCGTGATCGCGCCCACGCTCCCCCCGCTGTACACGTACTTTTTGTACATGGAGTTGACCTGCTTGACCTCGTCCACCTCCAGCGTCAGCTCGGGCATCGTGATGCTCTGGTAGCCCATGATGGGCGACCCCAGCACGAAGAAGGGGAACGTGGACGAGGGCACCAGGTCCAGCAGCCAGAAGCGGTGACTTTGGAGGAGGTCCTCCAGCGGGTGACGATTCGGCATCTTGGGCGCCTCCTCGCCCGCCGGGGACTAGGAGTTGAGCAGCTCGACCTTCTCCAGGGCGAAGTCCACCTCGGCCAGCGACACCTCGCCAGACATCGAGTCGAAGTCCGCGGACGGCTTCACGCGCATGGGGATGCAGTTGTGGCACACGACGCGCCGGAAATCCGTGCTCTGCGCAGATTGCGCTGCATCGGCCATTTCCGCGCGCTGGTAGTGCCAGATGGTCACGTCAGACCGGAACTTCTCGCCAGTGACAGCCCGCATCACCCAGTCGTAGAACGCCATATCCCGCTTCGCCACGCCCCGCATCAGCGTGCAGTCGGACACGGTGGGAGGCCCCGCGTACTTCTGCGTCCAGGTCCAGGTGCCCTCCCTGTACTCCGACGCCTCCAGCGAGATCTCGGGGATGGTCACCGACTGGAAGCCCGCCTGGCCGCCACCCTCGAACGGTTCGAGGCTTGCCCCACGCTCGGGCGTCTGGAGCAGATCTGTCCCATCCTCGTTCACCGCCGAAGCGTGGAACCGGAAGCCCTGCATGAGATCGTCTACCGTCGCGCGCATGTCACTCTCCTTCGCTCGCGCTACCGCCCGGGCGGGTAGCTCTCCGCGCCCAGGATGGGCGCCATGTCAAACGTGTTCTGGCTCCAACCCGGCCCCGTGAACACGACCACCCGGCCGTTGCCCGGCGCCATCACTGCCGCCGAGGTCACCTGGATCGCCCATCCCGGCGGCACCAGGATTCCGCCCCCCTCGCGCGACACGTACTCGCCCGACGCCGCCGCCACCTGGTTCAACTGGTAGATCACGCCGTCCGGGTCCACCAAGTTGATCGTGATGTTGCCGCCGCCGTTCAGGTTCCACACCACCCGCTCCAGGCGCCACCCGTTCCCGAAGCCCACCGGCAGCTGGAACAGGCCCGCCACCGTGCACGCCATCCAGCGCCGGTAGCCGCCCCGGAACAGCGTCTCCTCGCTGTCGGTCCCGTCGGGGGCCACCCCCGTGAGCTGGTTGCCCGCCGCGATCTCGTGGACCATCACCTGCGGGATGCGCCGGATCTCAGCCATGCTCCACCTCGAACCTATTTACACATCTTCCAGTCATGTGCCTAACCAATCGAACGTTGGCTGAACCGGAAACAAATATATTCCGCCGGCTTGTTGCAGGCGATGCCCACGTCGCAGTAGACGATGCCCTGGTCGACTGTGTTCTGCGGGTTGTTGGACCGGTTGCAGATCACGAAGAAGGCCTCCTCGGGGGTGCTGCCGGCGAAGTAGCCGCCCTGGTAGAGGCCGGACAGGAAGTTGGTCAGCTGGGTGGTGATCGCGTTCCAGAGCGGCGGCCCGTTGTTCTTGAAGACGTGGATGTGGGTGGCGTTGAACACGCTCTTCTCGACGAACATGAACAGCCGCCGCATCTGGATGTAGGGCCACTCGCCACCGGCCACGTCCAGGGAGCGCACGCCCCAGACCACGCGGCCAGTGATGGGCCACTCTACGAGGCAGTTGATCTTGTTCTCGGTGCAGTAGCCCACCTGGGCCTGCGTGAGCGTGTACTCCAGGCCCTGCGACCAGGACAGGGATCCGTCCTCCATGCCGCCGGGCGCCTTGCCCACGTTCTTGTTGCTGTCCGTGCGCGCGTACACGCCCGCGACGTGGCCGCCCGGGGGCACGTCCACCACGGTGGAGGTGATCGGGTCGCGCACCTTGATGTGCGGGTAGTAGATGGCGCCGAAGGAGCTGTAGCGGTTGAGCGTGAAGCGCTTCCAGGTCACGGCCTCCTGGTACTCCAGGCCGAACGGCACCGCGCAGATGACGAACTTGTCCTTCATCAGCTCAGCGTAGGTGAGCAGCGCGTCGATGACGTAGGGGTCGGTCTGGAAGTCGGCCGCCACCAGCTGCATCAGCTCGTCCACCTTGCCGAAGGCGTACAGGCCGCGCATGTCGGCCGCCAGCAGCGGGCTCACGATGTCGTCGCTGTCGGTAGCGGATCCATCCAAGCCGCCGGTCAGCAGACCCTCGATGGACGAATCCGGCTCGGCGTAGTAGTCCGCCAGCTCGCCGCCCGTGAGGGAATCGGCACCGAACACGTCCAGCGGCGCCGTGATGCCCAACGCGGTGAGCGTACCCGCGGGCACCGGGTTGGAGAAGGTCAGCTCGGCTGTCGCCCCGGTCAGCAGCGTGCGGGTGGTCTGCGTGCCGTCGCCGTTGTCATCCACCACCACGACCCCGGGCAACCCGGCCTCGACCAGCGCCTCGTATTCATCCGCGCGCACCGCTTCGATGTCGTCCACGTCGCCGGTGCCATTCACGGGCGGGTTAAGCCAATCCAGCAGCGCGTCCGCCGTCCCGCCAGCGACGTGGGCCACGGTGGAGTTGAGCCCCCACACGTCGGACGTGACGCGCATGTTGACGCCGTCCAGGGACGCGAACGCCCCGGGCACCTGCGCGTTGACCGCGTTGATCGCATCCGCAACCGCCCACACGCCACCCAGCGGCGGCGTGAACGTCACCGTGCGCTGCGTCCCGCCGATGTCCAGGATCGTCGTCAGGCCATCCAGCAAGAGGCCCGCACCCCACACCGTCGACTCGGTGAGGTACCCCTGCGTGGCGTTGAACGTGATCGTGGCGGGGGCGCCCAGGCCGTTTGCGTCGAGATCGAAGCTGCAGCCAGGAGTGAGGACCCACGGCCCCGCCGTCGAGGTCTTCGATGCGGCCGTGGCCGTGGTGAACGTGCCGGCCGGCCCGGCCGCGGGGTCGCCCGCGATCTTCCAGGTCAGCACGATCTCGCCGGTGTCGTAGTCGATCGTGTTGGTGCCCGACGTGTTCAGCTCGAACTTGGTCGGGGATCCCACCACCGGAGGCGTCAGCGTGGCCGGGTCGGCGATGCTCAGCACGCCGTTGCCATCGTCGATCACCGTCACGGGCTGCGCATAGGTGCAATCGATCAGCACCGCGGAGTCCACCACGAATGTGTCAGCCGCTGGCGTGAGGTCGATCGCGATGGCGCCGGTGGTGTAGGTGATGGTGCCGACGCCGAACCCGCCATAGGTCAGGTTTCCAGCGCCGTCGTCTACCAGCACGCTGCCAGGGCCGCCGCCCGTGAGGTTGGCGGTGATCAGCACGCTGCCCGCCACCAGCGCCGCCGGGGTCCACGTCAGGTTGGGCACCGCCGTGATCGGGTTGGTGCCCGTGCCGATGCGGGTGAGGTGCTCGATGAAGCGGAACTCGGCCACGAACGTGGTCGGGAACACGTCGTGCGCGAGCTGGTACTGCCAGCCCTTCCAGACGCCATCGTACGGGTCTGGCACGACCAGCGAGGACCCGTCGCTGTGCTGCTGGTAGGTGTAAAGGTTCTCGTTGAGGTACGCGGTACCAGCCAGCTCAGGCGGGTTCTGGGCGTTGCCGTAGTCCGTGACGGTGACGTACTGCGACCCGTTGATGGCGTCGTTCATCACGGTCACGATGTAGTTCTTGCTGGTCTCGTCGTCGAACACGACATCGGAGAAGGTCTCCAGCGTGCTCCACGCGCGGTCGGTCGGATCCTGGTTGAGATCCTCCTGGATGGTGATCGTGAACCGCGACCAGCTGGCTGTCGAGGAGGTGAGATAGTCGTCGCTGCCCGGCGTGATCAGGACGCGGAAGTAGTTGCCCACGAGGCCCGGCCACTGCATCTCGAACCGCAGCACGCGGTAGGTGTAGTCGGCCAGGATGCGCCGCGGCGTGCCCGTGTACTCTCCGGGCACCGCCAGGTCGATGGTGATCTCGCCCGAGTCGTAGTCGATGCTGCCCGCGCCGCCCGTGCCCGTGCCGAGGACGTGCACCATGGTGCCCGCGCCATCGTCCGCGAACGCGTTCACCAGCGCCGGGTTGGCGTTCTCGAACGTCACCGTCGCGGTTCCGGGCGTCACCGGCACGTGGTCGACCTGCAGCTCGTAGTGGCCCGCCGGGTCGGCGGTCACGCTCAGCTGCTCGTCCACGGCGTCCAGCTCGTAGTCCCAGGAGGCGTTGTCCGCGTCGTCGTGCGTGGCGCGCACCACGTACAGGCGCTGGCCGCCATTCTGGAAGAAGGCGTACGCCATGGTGGGCAGCAGCCCCTTCTCGGTGAAGCTGCCGAACTTGGTGACGAACTCGGTGAACGACGTGCACAGGACCGGATAGTCCACCTCGCCCCGCGTGGTGAAGCCGATCAGGCCCAGGTTGGAAGTCGTCACGCCCGAGATCGGGCCGGGTCCGCTGGAGACCTCCTTGATGTAGACGCCCGGGTAAGTGAATTCAGACACGGATTGCCTCCTTGTTCGGCTCGGAGAATTTTCTCGCGTGCATCATGACCGGTCCTCAGTCGTCGAGGATTTCAGGCCACCTCGCTGGCCTTGCTAGATCAGAAGTGGCGCCGCCGCTTGCTGCCCCGCCGCTCGCCGTCCTTGTGATCCACCGCCTCCGCGCCGGCTTCTTCCACCGGCGCATCAGATCCATGTGCGACCGGCGCCGCAGCAGCTTCCCCCGCCACCACCGCCAGCTCGTGCTCCGTGAACTCCGGCTTGCCCACCGGCTTCTTGGGGGGCATCTCCTTGGACTTCGTGACGCCCTTCTCCGCGAAGTACCGGGCCAGAGCGGACTTCGGCACCACGTCCGCCACCTTCTGGTCGGTGACCGCCACGTTGGTGCGGAGGGGCGCCCCCGCGGGCCGCCCCGTGCGCCGCAGCACGCCCCGGCGCAGGAGAGCCTGCGCCGCAGGCGTCATATCCACGATCTCCACCTTGGTGTGCGGCGCCACAGCCACGGACTTGGTGCGGCTCACTGGGATCCCTGTCGGAACGCTACCGGAGTAGTAGTACCAGCTCATGCAGTCCTGCTATCTTTCTGGCGCGCAACGGTGCGCACCGGCGTCGAGGTTTTCAGGCCACCTCGCTGGCATTGCAAACTCAAAAGTTGCACGCGCACACGTGTGCGCGCCAGCGCTCCCCTCTCCACAGGCGTCACTTCTCCAATGTCCTCTGGAAGCTGTTGCGGATTCATCATGACGGACGGTACCTGGCGTAGGTCACGTCGGACACCACCTGTTGCACGGCCGGCATCTCCACGGGATCGTGAAGGTCGATTTCTGCGCGTACCGTGAAAGAAATGGTCCATGCCGCTGTCCTGTCTGCGATGTCAGCAAGTTCGGATGTCTCCGACACGCTGATCTCTCCTGCGTCATATTCTCGCACATCGCCTAAGCTGTCAATCACCCGGAAGATGAACCAGGGGGGCAGGCAGCGCCGCAACACGTAGTGCAGGATAAGGTGAGCCTCCTGGCGACGCCGCGCCATGACCTGAAGATCGTAGGCCAGGTCCATCGGGGTGCCCCGCCACTGATTCTCGTAGCGGTCGTAGCCCACCGTCCCATCGGGAAGCGTGATTTTCTGGGCCCCCTTCGCGGGCGCCCGGGCCACCCACTGGTACCACGGGTGCCGATCAAAGGCCGGGGTCATGGATGTCATCTTGAAGGTGACGCAGGGCAGCACGAACGACTGGTAAGCATCCTCGGGCTCCAGGTACAGCAGGGGGACCCGATCGTCCAGGTGGGCCAGCTCGGAGCGCACGCCCGGGACCGCCAGCACGTTGACCCCGCGAAGGTCACCGTCCACCTCGTAGGTGGCCACCTCCGCGCCCAGCGTCAGCGGCACGCCGGCATCCCAGCTCCGGGCGTTCAGCGTGCCGAGGATGGTCATATCGTGTTCCTATCGATGCGCACCGCAGCCTTCACGCAATGGGCTTAGCGAACACGTGTTCGCTGCTGGGCAACCCTGGGCTATTCGCCCTCGCAGGGGCAGATGTCCACGTGGCCCTGGGCCGCGAGATCGTTGATCACGTCCACGGCATCGTCCAGGTCGGCCTCGCGGGAGGCCAGCCGCCGGTGCAACAGCTCGTTCTCGATGGCCCCCAGCGAGTGGTTCAGCGTCCGCAGCTTCTCATCCTGTGTCGTCGGCATCCTAGAACCTCCTCTGTGTCTTCTGCGCTACCGTCTCGGTACGAAGGGCGCCAGCTCCGCCATGAAGGGCGCACCCGCGCGCAACTGGTCCATACTAATCCGGTCTTCGACATCTGGCAAGACGAAGACGTTCTCGCGCCCCGTTTCCACATAGCGCTCCAAGCGCCGGAGAGCATCCGGCACGGCGTTCAGCGTCTCCACGATGGCCGGCCGCCAGTGCGCGCGGGGCGCGTCGCCGTCCAGGCCGAACTCCCGGCGCAGCACGGCATGGGCCAGGTCCTGCTGCACCTCGATGCGCTGGCCGCCCACCGTGCGCTCCAGCTTGGGGCTCTTCGCCCCCGCCTCCAGCAGCTCCGCCAGGATGCGCTCGCGCTGGCCCTGGATCCGGCGCGTCAACGCCTGGATCTCGTCGGGACGCGCCGTCCGCAGGATCACCCGGGCGTCATTGGGCGCCAGCTGCACCGGCAGCAGCTCCGCAGGCCAGGGCCCCCAGCGCGTCAGCACGCTCACCCAGCCGGGCGACGCCGAGTGCGGCCGCACGTAGAGGGCGCTCCGGGGCGCCTGCCCCTCCGCCAGCACGGCCGTCTGGTGGGCGAAGTAGATCGCCACCGCGTCCTCGTCCTGGTCACCGCCCTGCACCAGGGCGATGCGCAGGTCCTCCGCGTAGCGCTGGTCCGTGCCGTTGAGGTGCACCTCGGGCGCGTGCGCCCGCAGGCGATCGCGCAGGAAGCCGGCCAGGGACAGCAGGAAGAGGTAGCGCCCCCGATCCACGCGCTCGGGCAGGTGCGCCACCACCCGGTTGTAGGTCTCCACCGTCTCCCGTAGCGGGTAGACCGCGGGCGCCGTGGACATCGTAGCCAGCGGGGGGCGGCGGTAGCGGACACGCTGCATGCCCCCAGGATAGCACGGGGGCGCGCTGCTGGCGACTCTACTTGAGGGCGGCGCGGGACAGCTCCTCGATATCCCGCAGGTGCCCGATGATGATCTGGTCGTCCGTCTCGATGGACTGCACGACCGCCGCGTGCGCGTGCGCGTTCACCTCGCGCAGCGCCACCATCAACCGCTCGACCTCGGCCCGCAGTTGCCCGGCGTCTTCGAACGAGGCGGCTTCAAGGTCACTCTCACTTTTCAGCGCCTCGTCGCGTTCGGCGGTCAGGCGGGCAACCTCGGCCTCCAGTTCGGCGATGCGCTTCGCCTGACGACTTTCCTGGACCCGCTCCAGACTTTCCTCACGCGCCTTCCGGCTTTCCTCGCCGGCTTGAGACGCGGCTAACCTGCCGTATTTCCAGGGCTTCAATCCTCGGCACGGTCGTTGCTCTGCGCTCATCTCGACCTCCATACCGCTTCGGCCGCCGCCGCGTCGTACTGGGCACACTCCGCGCACCGGTACCAGCCCGTGCCTGCGCAATTGCGAGCAATGCCCACGGCTTCGACGCGCCCAGCTGGGACGAAGCACGGCTCGCCCTCCTCCCCCTTCCCCGCGAGGGCGGCGCGGGCCCATCCCGCTGCGTCTTCACACTTGGTTTCGCACTCGATCACGGTTAGCGTTTTTCTCAGCCGCTCGTTCTCGGCCAGCGCCTCGTCGCGCTCGCGGATCAACTGCGGCACCATCTTACCAATAAACCGTCGGCAATGGTCTCCAGGTGCGGCGCCAAGCATCTTGGCAAGCGCCTGTATATTCCACTCGCGTTCGACTCGCAGCGCCTCCCCCTTCCATCTATCAAGCCGGTCTACCTCTGCTACCGCCCGCCGTGCCGCGTCCTCGGCGTCCATCGGACCCTCGGCCCCCACCGCCCCGATCAGGATCTGCGCCGTCGTCCGGAGGCGTTCCCGCAGTTGATCGATCTGCCCCAGCAGGCACGCCTCGCAGGCGTAGTACGGATCGCCTTCGCCCATCGGCACCCCGTTCACGTGCGGGACGTTGCTGCGCTTGTGCAGCGCGACGAGCATGTGGTCCTTCCCGTGCCGGGCGCACTCGTTTGGCGGGGTGATCACCTGGATGAAGTTGATCTCGTCGCTCATGGCATTCCTCCCTCATCCTCAACCAGCCCGCGCTGGCGCAGTTCTTCCCACGCCGGCTTGCACACGACAGGATCACCGGACCGCGGCCCGCGCGGCACCGGCTGGTGCGCGCAGGTGCTCCCCCGCGCTGGGGCCCACGAGAAGTGGGGGCACTTGTTGGGCGCGATCCCCTGCACCAGCGCCATGCAGCCCTCCCCGCTGTGCTCCCGGATCAGCAGATCCTGCTCGCGGCGGAGATCATCGATGCGCCTCTGTAGCTCGCGCAGGCGCGCCTCGCGCGACGACTCCCATCGGTGCTGGAGGGCCGCGCCCTTCAGCTCCCGTCTCTTCCGCTTCGGGGTCTTCCCCGCGCGTCCCCGCCGCAGCATCCAATAGCGAACGGCATCGCTCGGATCCCCCCAGTCCTCAAACGCGGCCAACCGGCTGTCCCGTGTCGTGGCACGCCAGCACCGCCGCACCGCCGCAACGATCTCCGCCTGGTGGTCGGGCCCCTCATCGCCGTCCCCCCAGCGCCGATAGTAGGCGGCCAGGATCTCTGCATCAGTCACTTTGGCTTCCATGCTTCCTCTTGTTCCTTTGAGCGCACACGTGTTCGCTGGGATCGACGATCTGGCGCTGGGCCTCGCGGGCCTTCCGCGCCAGCTCGGCCCGGGCATCATCCAGGGCGCGGCACTTGCCGCAGGCCCCGCAAGCGCGCCCGTCGTCCCGCACATCAGCCCTCCTGCTCGAACCGATCCGCCTGTTCCCGGAGCGCGCCCGCGATCGTGCGCCGCTCCGACGTGTTCAGCGCCGCCGGGGCCACCGCGCGGAGCACCTGGATCGCATGCACGGCCATGCGCGCGGGAGCTTCGCGCGCCCCCGGCTCCGCCAGGATCTGCGCGACATCCTCGGGCCCCACCTCCACCTCCACCTCGTGGTCGATCGTCACCCACCGGCGCACCTTCATGGAGCCCTCCTTCCTATCCGCGCCCTGTCCGCCTCCGTGACGAGCCGCGCACACTGCCCCGACACGAGGTACCGCATCACCAGCAGATCCCGCTGGCGCGCCGACAGCCGCGCCGGGCAGTCCCCCGATCCGCCCACACAGGGGGCCACTGGGTAGAAGCAGTCCGCCCGGGCCTCAGCCAGATCCGCTGCGCGCGCGTCCCCAGAGGCCAGCGCCGACACGTCCGCGGCCTCGGGGGCACACCCGAGCAGCAGCGCCCCGAAAATCCACGCGATCGTCCGCATCTTCATCCCTCCTGTAAGTTGGGGTGCGCCAGATCCCCCCATCCTCGGCAATCCGGGCACACCGTGATCGGCCGGTTGCCCCACGCGCTCCCGCCCGGCAGCAGGTGGTGGCCATCGTCCGGGTAGCCCAGCTCCCCGTGGGCGTCGCAGCGCGAGCACGGGCGCACCTTGCCTTCCCGGCGCAGCAGAGCCTGCGCGGCAGGCTGGTAGTGCAGCAACTGGATCGCCACCGTGCGCAGCGCCAGGATGCGCTCGGGGGGCACGGGCTCCGGGCAGATCCACTCCCAGCAGCGTGGCGCCTCGCCATCCAGTACTACGCTGAACACGTAGTTGCCACCCATCAGCACCGCCGAGTCGAACTGGGCGGTGAAGTAGGTGCCGGCCCGAAAGCCATCCCGCAGGATCAGATCGGCCGCCTCCGCAGATGTCCCGTGATGCAGTATGTGCATCACTCACTTCTCCACTGCGAGGGCGACGCTGGCGATGCTGATCGCCTTCTTTTTTCCCATCGCGTAGTTCCAGTCGGGATCATCGCATGGCGAATCCAGCATTGCCAGGCCCTTGCTCGGCGCGTATCTGTCCACCACTTTCTGATCCATGTCCGTCCAGGTTGCGACAATATGGTTTAGTGCAGCTGTCAGCCGCTCGACCTTTTCCCGCGTTGTGCTGGCCTTCCCGGCGGTGATGCTGAGATTGTCCTCCAACTCGACCACCCGAGCCTTCATCCGCTCGACCTCGGCACGGAGCGAGGCACGTTCCTCGTCCATCCGATCCACCTCGTCTGCGGACATGATGCATTCGCACCTGATTGGACTCATTTTTTCGCTCATCTCTCACTCCTTCCCCGCAAAGTCGGCAACACCTTCCGCTGCTATAATTCGCAGCACACCGTACTCGCCCAACCCCTCGATGCGCTGCACGATGCATGCGCCACACAGCATCCCCGCGCCAGGTTCCTTGCCCGCGGGCCGGATGCGATCCCACAGCACATCGGGCAGGTCGATGTCCACCCGATAGCGATGCCCGCACTCCTGACATGTGCAGCTCACGGTCTATCCTTCCCCGCGAGGGCGGCTCGGACCAGTCGCCCGATGTGCTCGTCGCTGTACCGGCCGTCGTTGATCTTGGCGGAAAGATCCCCAAGTACCTCGCTCACCGTGCCACGCAGCACCACGTCCAGATCCTCTTTCAGCCGTTCGAGGAACTGCTCGGGGCCATCGTCGCTCGACAGCAGATAGTCGATGCGCCGGACGAACACGTGTGCGCAGCGAAGGCACGCCACGCCCTCCCTGAACCGCGCGAGGACCTCCGCCGGATAGTGGCGCCCCTTGTGATCCCCGTACCGGTTCACCTCCGTCGAGTCGTTCTCCGCGATCACCTGCTCGATCTCGTCGGCGATCAGGTAGTAAGGCGTGTCGCCAAAGTGGCCCCCGCTCATCGGCGCACCTCCGTCCCGTACCGCACGAGGTAGTCCGCCTCGTTGTCCGCGCGCCCCTGCGGGTACGTCGAGGATCCGTGGTTGTCGAAGATCCGGTCCTTGCGGTTGATCCGCCCGCGCAGCTCGTACCCGCTCCGGAACGTGTGATGCCAGTTCTGGGCCGCCTCGGGGTCGGCGTGCGTGTACTCGCCGCTGCGCTGATCCATCCACTGCAGCAGTTCCTTGCGACTCAGGAATTTTTTGACGACCGTCTGCGGGTTGCGCAGGTCCGTTGATTTCTCAACTCCGTACAGCATCTCTCCTCCTACTCCTCCGGGGTAGCAGACGGTCCACCTCGAACACAACGAGCATGGCTGCGTCGCGTCTTGTCGTAGAAGTCCACGCTGCCGTTGTTGAAGTGCACGTACCAAGCGTAGGACGTGGACGCAGCACGGGGCAGCGACGACGACCAGAACCACTCGGACGGTTGGTCCGGAAACTCAGATGCAGGAGCGACTTGCTTGAAGTCGATCAGCGTGACCAGCTCCTCGATGGTCGGCAGTCGCCATCCGTCTCCGAGCTTCGCGGCATAGGTCATGGCCTCGTCCCACGACAGATCCGTGGCGTAGTCCGTGCGCCATTCGAGGCCGGTACTCGTGTCCCTGATCGTAGCATGGGTGGTCGCCTGGAATCGCTCCATCGTCCTACTCCTCTCTCGGCTCGCGCCGCCGCTCCGTCGTCCACGTTGCCTCGGTCGCGGGCAGCACCTCGCCCGCCTTGCGCTCCGTCACGAACGGGCACCAGTGCGGCGGGTTTGCGGTTTCAGCGCACTGGATCATGCACGGGCCGCTAACCATGCCGAAATCATCGCACTGGTAGCAAAAAAACGTCCGCATCGCGCCTCCTCCTACGTGGTCGCGGGGGTCAGCGGCCCCCGCCACAGCACCAGCACGCGGTTCATGCCCCGGAAGCTGGCCGGGGACAAGCCCGGCCCCGACGCCGTCCGGTAGATGCGCCGGTCGCACGCCTCGATCGCGCCGGTCACGCGGACCACCTCCGGCTCGCGCGCCGTGACGATGCCCCCGTAGGCGTCCAGAGCATCCTCGACCACCCACGCCCAGAAGTAGCCCTGCGCCCCCTCCTCCACGTCGGGCACCGCCGCCAGACGCCACCCCGCGATGCCAACCTTCGTCTCCATGCGTTCTCCCCTTCCGCGCGTCCCACCGCGCTGCCTCGCCCGGCCCCCACGCCGCGCGAGCACCCCCATCTTAGCACACACGATCGCGTTTGTCAACCCTCGGGATCCTCCCCCTCGGGGTCCCGGTCCCGGCCCAGCCCCCGCAACGGCATCTGCCGCACGCCCACAACCCGCTTCCTGTCCCGCAACGCCAGCTGCATCTGCAGCCGCGCGATGGCCCGGTCCCGGTCCGCCAACGCCGCCTCCAGCTCCCGCACCCGCTCCCGCAGCGTCGGCGCCCGCGCCGCCCCCACCGCCGCGTCCACCACCACCCGCGGCGCCACCAGCACCTCCGCCCCCCGCCCGCTCCCCGTCTTCCGCCGCGCCCCCGTCGCCACCACCAGCCCCAGCCGCTTCAGCTCCCAGATCCGCGGGCTCGCCGTCTGGTGCGACAGCTTCAGCGCCTGCTCCACCTCCCAACACGTCGCCCCCCCCCCACACCCGTGCACGTGCCGGGTAGTGGCCTGTTTTGAAGCGCCGTGCGCCCTGCGAACAGTGTGGTCCGTTCCTGGGCTCACGACTCGGCCTTCGCGGATCCTGGCCGTCCTCCAGACCGAGGCGCGGCTCCCCGCTGGCTCCTACCGAGCCATACGATGTTCCTTGCTGCATTCAGGTCCCGATCCAGGACCAGCCCGCATGATGGGCACCGGTGCACGCGCGTCGCCAATGACTTCGGCACCAGAGCGCCGCACCCGCTGCACCCCTGTGACGTCCCACGTGGGTCCACTCCCACCACCTCGCGCCCAGCCTCTTCCGCTTTGACGCGAAGCCAGTGTAGGAAGGAACCCCACCCGGCGTCATGTACAGATCGCGCTAGCCGCCCCGTGGCCATCCCGCGAATGTTCAGATCCTCCACGCAGATCACCCCATACGTCGCTACCAGCTCCCGCGCCACCTTGATGTGCCCCTCCCGCCGCACGTTGGCCACGTGCTCGTAGCGCCGCGCCAGCAGCAGCACCGCCGCCCGGCGCCGCTGGCTACCCCGCTTCCGGCGCGCCACCCGCCGCTGTGCTCGGGCAAGCGCCCGCTGTGCTGCCTCCAGCGGCCGCGGGTTCTCGAACACCTCGCCATCGCTGGTCACCGCGAAGTGCGCCAACCCCAGGTCCACCCCCACGTCGATGGAGGAGGGCGGCAGCGCCTTTCGCGGCACTTCCACGCACGCGAATGTCACGAACCACCGCCCCCCCGCATCCCGCGTGAGACGCATAGCCTTCGGCACGCCCTCCAGTGGCCGATGCTGCCGGAACTTCACCTTGCCCAGCAACGGAACCTGCACCCGCTTGCCGCCCCCGCAGATCGGCACGCGGCCCCCCAGATCCTCGATCATCAACGTGTCCCAGCGATGCGCTCCCCGAAAGCGCGGATACCCTGGTCGGCCCCCCTGCTTGCACCGCCGGAAGAACCCATGGAACGCCCGCTCTAACCGCACCAGCGCCCCCCGGAGGACCATCACGGGCACCCCCGCAAACTCCGGGCACTCCAGGCGCAGCGCGGGCAGCTCCCCCATCTGCGCATAGCAGGAAAGCCCGCGCCGCTGCCGATCCCATGCCTCCCGCCGCTGCTGCAACGCAGCGTTGTACAACGCCCGCGTGAGGGCCAACCACGTCTTTAGGATGCGCTGCTGGGCCTGCGTCGGCGCAAGCCGGTATCGGTAGGAACGGACCACGCTGGTAACATAAGACCGCATTGCTGCGTGTCAACCTCTAAACCCTGCCACTACCCATCCTAGCACACCTATTGCGCGTTTGTCAACAGGTCCAGGCCCGGGCCCGCGGAAAATCCGGCGTTTGCGTCCGCCCTGCCCGGCAACGTTTTCGGATGGGAGTCGCACCAAGGGGGGTGGCGCGTGTTCTGGTCATTGGTGCGGGGGAAGGCACGTTTGGGCGTGGGGGGCTTCTGTTCAGGGCGCTGGGGGGGTGGATGCATGGGGCGCGTCCGGCCGCCAGCGTGCCCCGTGGGCGTCCCCTGGGGGGCACGGAGGCGGGGGCTCGGTCAACGGGGGGCGCGCTCGCTAGGGCGTGGGATCGGACGGGGCGCCCTGGGAGAGCGCCGTTCGGCGGCGTCCGTAGGCGGGGATACCCAGGGCGCGGCGCAGGCGGAACACGACCAGCGGGTGCACGCCAGCGATTCTGGCCACGGCGGAGTCAGACATGGTGCCCAGCAGGGGCGTGGCCACGGCGCGCCAGAGATGCCAGTACGGGGGGATACCCAGCCGGCGACGCTGCTTGCTGATCACGCTCGCGGACACGCCCTGCTGCTGCGCAAGGTCTACATCCAGCACCTGGCCGTAGGGCAGGTCCGGCGGCAGATTCGAGGCTAAGGGGCCAGCGCTACCTGGGGGCCAACACGCCGGGATGCCCATGCGCTTGCGCACCTGGTGCACAGCCTGGCGCGTCACGCCCAGCCGGCGCGCGATCTCCGTGTCCGACACCTGCCCGAGGGGCTGATCATCCCACGGTGGAAGCAGTATTGCAGATCGCTTGCAGCGGGGCAGGCCCAGACGCCGCCGGAAGCAGCCCACGGTGCTCACGGACACCCCCACGCGACACGCCACGTCGACATCAGTCATCGTGCCGAGCAGAGGCTCCACCTTCGCCTGCCAGGGGGGCACCACCTTCTTCTTCGGATGGTAGCAACGGCGAATGCCCAGCCGGCGCCGGTGGTGGCCCACGGTGGCACTCGTGCAGCCCAGCTCCCGCGCGATCTCGCGGTCCGGCAGCACGCCCAGGGTCGGCAGCGCCGCCCAGTCCACGGGCACCGTCATGGCGCGTCCCCCTCCAGCACGCGGATCATCTGCTGGCGGGAGGGGGTGAAGTCCCAGTCTGGCGCGCCCAGCCCGAAGAAGCCGCCAGGGCGGGGCTGGATGCGGTCGAAGCAGATGTGGACGAGGGACCCCGCGGCCTCGGGGGGCGGCGTCACCGCCACGGTGCCGCGGTGGCCGGCGCGGATGGGGGCGGCGTGGGCAGCCCAGCGCTCGTCCTGCAGCAGCTCCACGCGCTTGCCCACCAAGTCGCGCAGCGTCATGACTGGCCCCCCTCCTCCAAGATCACGTAGTCGGTGCTCCGGGCCTTGGCACGCGGGCGAATGCGGCTCTTCTTGACCCGGGTCGTGCGCCCACGCGGGAACCACTTCACCAAGACCCTCTCCTCCGAAAGGATCTCAATCACCTTGCCCTCCCGGTAGACCGTGCACCGGGGGTCGTTATCGTGAATCCTCGTTCCAACCTTGATCTCCATCTCCTACTCCTTCCTAGTGAGGAAGGCGCACTTGCGGGCACATGGTGCCTTGTATCCGCATACAGGACACCGACACTCGTGGTCATCGACCACCTGCCGCAGCCGCTCGTTCTCCTCCCGCGCCTCGTCACGTTCGTCTGTCAGGCGCTTCGCCGTCCATGCGAGAGAGTCGTACTTTACAAGGATCTCAGCTACGAGAGTCGATTGATCGCCGCCAGCAGCAACCACCGCCTCCGCTCTGTTGCGCAGGTCTGTTCGCATCTCACTACCTCTTCCCGGCGAGTGAAACTCAGCATCCGATCATCCTGTTGATGGCCTGCATTCTCAGGTTGTCCGCTACCCATGTTGCCGCCTTCAGGCACTTACTCGATCTCTGCGCGGCCTGGCGTGCGTTCTCGTCATCCTGGTCACCCTTCCGCTTCCTCGGCGGCAGCAGCTCCACCGGATCGAAGGCGTTGAGGTAGCACGTCCGCACCTTCTTGCGCCCATGTCTGTTAATCGCAAGGTGCGGGCATCCCCAGCCACAATCGCGGATCTCAGCAGTCGAGACCTTGATCACGGTGACCGCGTACACCTTTCCGTCTTGCAAGGTCATGGCTTCACCTCCCGAACGATGCACTTCCGACATCGCAGCGGGCGTCCTCGGCTGTCCTTCGATATGGGCCACCCGAACAGATCGCAAAAGTCCTGCTCGAACGATGACCTCCAGACCCACCAGGAACAGCGACCGCACCGCTTCCGATCCAACGAGACACTCGCCTCCACCGCGACTTTCACCTTCATGGCGCTCCCTCCAGCATCCGTGCCAGCCGTGCCGCGCGCTTCCGCGCCACCCGCTCGCGCACCTCCGCAAGCGTCGGCTGGGACCTGGCCCACTCAAGGTGTAGTTCGTTCAGACGCTCAAACTCCTCCCTCGATAACCACTCTGACTCCGACATGTGCAACCCTCGGATGCACGGATCTTTCGAAGCCTCCATTCTCGCACGGCCAACCGCCACGAGAGCATCCAACTCAGCTACAATCTCCTCCGGTGACCGGGCCATCGTCACTCCCATCCGCCGAATGGCAGCCATGCCTCCTCGCCGGTCCCGCCCTGCACTGTGCAGTTGACACAGTTGCGCCGGTTGAACGCGTACAGGCAGTGCTCGCACTCTGGCTGCTGTTTCGGGTCGCGCTGCGCAATCAAGTGCGCGAGCTGCTCCTCGGTCATGCGCGTCTCGGTGTCCATCAATAAACTCCCATCATCTTCGCAATTGCATCCCATTTTCAGCGAGCAACCCTTTGATTTCTTTTAGGCTTTTTCGCCCAAGCATCTTTGATGCAACCAGATCCTCCTCGGTACAAAGGATCAGCTCGCTGATCATTTCGATGCCCATTCCCTGCAAGCCATTCATCGAGCGAACGGACAACTCCAGATCCTCGACACGACCGCCCGGCAACTCCTTGACCTCGGCAGCACGGTCCCTGCGCCTCTCGGCTCTCTTCCGGCGAACAGACACAGTCGTTGAAGTAACACCATGCTCCCTGGCGACCTGCGATTGGGTCTTTGTGCGCAGCTCATCCAGTAGCTCTTCGTCGGTCAGCCACATCTTCCTGGAAGAGCAGCCTCTATGGCAGAACCGCGCGTTTGGATTGGTCGTCGTGAACGTCTTTCCGCACCGACAAACGACCGTCCTGATCTTCGGCCCAGCGAGCTTCCATGCCAGACGCACCAGGCCATTCGCCTGATCCACGGCGATCTTCCCTTGCTCCTCGAAGCCCGCCACCTCGACGGCGCGGATCGCCCCCTCGCACGCCTCGGCCCACACTTCGATGGGCGTTCTTTCTTCGTCGTTTGTCATGCTACCCGCCTCCTTGCCTGCCGCTCCTCCCAGAGCTGCCTGAGCCACCCAACCGCCTCCGCGTGCGTGTTGAACGGTCGCGACACGTCCGGGTGCAGCCCGTGAGCGGGCCACGCCTCCGCCCGGACCACGGGGCCCCGGTCGCAGATCCCGTCGCGCCAGTCCACCACGTGGCCGAGCTTGTGCCACCAGCCGTACCCGGGCCACGTCACCAGCAGCCGCACCTCGTCCGGGTGCAGCGGGTGGCGCTCCTCCTTGTACTGGTACTGTCGCATCATCCCCTCTCGTCGTGCTCGGCGAGCCACGCTCGCACGTCCACCTGCCGCCGGACCACCGGCTCGCACATCCACGGCTCGTACTCGGCCAGCACCACCGCGTGGTAGGCCGCCTCGGCCGCCAGCATCGCAGGAGTCGGCTCCGTCCACCCTCCGTCCGGGTCGCCGTACTCCTCGTCGATGCACTCCAGCGTCCGCTCCAGCGTGTCTCCGGGGCGCATCATCAACTGCACCCGAGCGAACCCCACCACCTCAATCTCGTCCGGCAGGTTGTCCGCCCACTTGCCGCCAGGAAGCGCAAACTCCTCCAGGTAGTAGTCGATGGCCTCCTCCATCGTCTCGTGCGTCAGCTCCGTCTCGTGGCCGCCGACAGACCAGTACACGACCTCACGGCCGGTGGGATCGCCTTGTGTCTCGCGCCATGCGGTCATATGGCCTCCTTATTGCCAGTGCCATTCGCCAGCGATCTGCTCCGCCGTCTCGTCTAGCACCTTCGCCCGCTCCTCCCAGCGTTCCGCATTGGGTCGATTCTGCATCGAGTCCGCCAGCGCGTTGCTGGCCATGTTGCGGCAATCGGTCGCCTTGCGCCGTAGGAACGCCAGGATGCCATCGCGCTCTCCCATCACAATCTCACGGGTCATCTTGTCGTCCATCAATCGTTCTCCTTCCCGGCGAGGGCGGCGCGGAACATCTCCAGCTGTTCCTTCGCTTCGTAGCAGACTCCGGCCTCTTCGAACTGATCGAGGTATTCCGCGAATGCCTCCGCGCTTTCTGCTCGCGCTGCGTCCAGGTCGCGCTCTAGCCCCTTCACGAGGCAGCAGGACTCGTTGTGCGCGGACCCCGCTGCGTGGGAACAGGCGAGCGAACGCAGCCGCTCGTTCTCGACCAACAAGCATACACCGCAGTGCAGCTCGTCCTCCCCCGGCGCCGAAAAGAGGTACGCCTCCCCGTGGGTGCACGATCCGACGCTCACGGCTCCACCTTCACCACCACCAGCCCCACCTCGGTGGCCCACCGCTCCGCATCGGCCCGCGTCAGGAACGCGTTGAACCAGAACTCGCGGTCCACCATCGCCTCGATGGCCCACATCCACTCGCCGTTCTCGTCGTTGCGGCGGATGGCCACCTCGCGGGACTGGGCCAGCAGCACCTTGGCCCTCCCCCGCTCGATGGGGTTCGCAAACAGCTCCAGCGCCTTGTCACGGTCGTCCATCCCTGCCTCCCTTCGCGCACACGTGTGCGCTCTCACTCGCCATGCAGCAGGCGCTGCAGGTGGGCCCAGTCGGTCTGGAAGCCCGCGGCGCCGGGGTGGCCCCCGCCCGTGCCGTAGGGCCCCGCAGCCCCGAGCTGCTTCGCCAGCGCGCCCAGGTCCGGCACGTCCCGGCCCTGGGGCCGGTACATGCTCACGGAGATCTGCCCCGAGGCCACGACACTCCACGCCACGAACAGGTCCACCTCGGCCGACCGGGGGTCGCGCTCGAACGGCGTCGAATTGAGCCCCGGCGCGTTCACCACCAGGGCGCGGTAGCCCGCGAACGGCCCCACCGCGGCGCCGGCCTGCATCCTGTCATCCTCCACCCGCTGCTGGTAGCGCATCAGGATGGCGCCGTACTCATGTGCGTCCTGGACCACGGCGCGGTCGCCATCTTGGCAGAACACCTGCTGCCAGAAACCATGGTTCGTCGCGGGGTCGCTGTCGATGGCGCGCAGGTACAGTTGCAGGGGCCGCACAAGCCGATCCCAGGCCGGGTGGTCGCGCCGGAACACGTCCCAGGCCGCCACCAACTCGATGACCTCCGGCAACTGCCGTTCGTGGAAGCACCAGTTCCACGTCAGCTCGCAGGCGGCACGACCCTCCTCGCGCACGCCCTGCACCCCCAGCAGCAGGGGCTCCTCCGCCTCGGCTACCAGGGACGTGCGGTGGTGGTCGATCCAGGTGAGGTGCGCCTCCTGGAGCCGACAGTGCTCCACGAAGGCCCGCATCCGGGCCACGGGCTGCAGCATGAAGTCGAGCAGGTACACGCGGTCGTACTGCTGGATCACCGCATCGTCCCACGCCATGCCGTAGTCGATGGGGTGAAAGATCAACTCCGCGCCCGGCCGCTCGCGCCGCAGGTGCTCCTGCACGATGCCCGCGCTGGCGTGCCCGTCCGCGTCCATGTGGTAGATCAGGTGTATCTGCATCGCGTCCCTCCCGGTGGATGCCCCGATCCTGCCACATCCGGTGGCGTTTGTCAACGGGGATCCTGATCCGGCTGTAGCTGTGCCGATGACGAGGAGACGATCATGGAAGCGAAGCTGGACGCCTGGCGCACGTGGCGGTGCAGGTGAAGCACCGACGAATTCATGTAGCCGTTCACATACTGCTGCGGCACGGTTGCCTGCAAGCATGCGATAGCCCCCTCCAGCACGCGAATCATCTTCCTGCGCTGAACATCGGCCTCCTCCAAGCTCGGAATCTTGACCTTCTTTTTCGCCTTGGCCACCTTCTTCGCTCCGCTCTTCTTCTTCGCGCCGTCCTTTTCCATCGCCACGTCCTTCTTCATCGCGCACTTCCTTCCCGTGCTACATCGTAGCAGCGCACCCTCCATGCCTCGCCATATTAACGCGAACGTGGCCGTTTGTCAACGGGGATTGTTCACTTTTTGGGGGCGGCCACGAGGCGCTCGTTCACCACCACGCGCATGCCACGTCGCGCCAGGATCTGCCGCAGCTGGGGCTCGTGCTTGCGGCAGCACCCCAGGGAGCCCCCGCTGGCGCCGTGGAACGTGACGCCGAACACGGCCGGTTGGCCGCAGATGAAGCAGTAGGTGGCCAGGTGTGGCCGGGGCCCGCGGTAGCGCGGGAAGGCCCGGCCCGCCGCCGGCCCCCCGCAGTCCGCCACGGCGCAGGCGCAGGGGCGGCCCGCTGCCTGCTCCCGGGCCTCCCAGTAGTGGGTGCACCAGGCGCACACGGCGCTCAGCCCCGTCTCGATCTCGCGCTGGGCCAGGGCCTCCGTGAGGGCGCCCAGGCCGGTGCCCGCGTCGATCACGGGGCGCACACGTGTTCGCTCCTCGGTCATCGCGCCCCCCTCCCTAGTTGCTGCGCCAGATCCCCAATACGTCATCTACCGCGCGCGACGGCTGCGCCAACACGTCTTCCGGCATCCACCCAGCAAGACGCATGCCTTCCCATGCGCTCTGAATGAGTTCCTTATCGGATACGTCCCCGGGATCGCCCATGTTCCACGCTCGGATCTCCTTCTTCATGCGCTTCACGTACGGCTTCAGCGCCGCGAACACCTCGTTGGGCACCACCTTCTCCCGCGAGATCGCCTCGAACACCGCTTTCATCGTCGTCATCGTGCTCACCCCTTGGGCCGCGGCCCGTACTCGCGCACCACCGGCATCCGGCCCGGGCAGATCACGCGCACCCTGGCCCAGTTGCCCTCCCGCTCCAGCGGCACCACCCGGCAGCCCGGGTTGCGCTGCTCCGCGTGCTGGATGATGGCCGGCGTGCAAGCCCCGGCCAGCAGCGCGGCCAGCACCAATGCCGCGGCGCGGATCACAGCCCGAGTTCCTTCTCGGCGGCCGCCTGGGCCTTCTCCAGCGAGGAGAAGCGCCCGATCACCTGCGTCTGCCCGCGCACCCCCGGGACCGCCGTCTCGGCCCGGAACTTGTCGCGCGCCTCGTCGTCGTCCCACCACGTGATCCAGGCGACATCGGAGTACTTGCTGCTCAGGGTAGCCTTGTTGGCCTGCCTGGGATCATCCCCCTTTCCCCGGAGATCGGAGCGCCAGCTGTACTCCGCCTTCCGCTTGGCCGCGCGCTCGGCATCCATGCGATCCCGGGCCGCAGCGCTGGCCCCACCGCCCATACCACGGAACCGCGCCGCCTCGAACAGGTCGGCCATCCGTACCGTCGCCATGGTCCTACTCCTTCTTGCTCGCGCGCACACGTGTGCGCCTCAGTCATACGTGCTGTACGAGTGGTAGTCCAGCCCCGCGTCGGCCATGGCCCGCGCCAGCTCGTGGTAGGACCACCGGCGGATCTGCGCCTCGTGCTCCTGCACCCACGCATAGAAGTTGGCGATGGCCGTCCTCTTCGCCCCGTGCACGGGCGGGATGTGGTTGGTGGTGTCCTCCAGCCCCTTCGCCCGCTGGCGCACCGAGAAGTCCTTCGCCGAGGCTTCCAGCTCGAACGTGGGCGTAACGATCTTCACCTTGGCCCCAGGCGCCCCCGCTGGGGCCTCCACGTCCACCCCGCGAAGCCGCGTCTCCTCCACCGCCACAGCGTGCGCACCATAGGAGCCGCCCAGCTTCGTCGCCTCCTGCACCGCGTCCTTGGCCGCGCGTAGCGCCTGCGCGTAGGTGCGCGCCGTAGCGATGGCTCCCAGCGCCTTCTCCAAGAGGCTGGCCACGGGCAACGAGAAGTCCCAGTCGAGGTTGTACAGCGCGAACTCGTCCACCTGCTTCCCGCGCTTCCCCGCGTTCGTCAAGTCGGTCACGCGCAGGGCGCTCGTGTACCGGTGCAGGCGCAACCCCTCCCGCTCGACCGTCTTCCCCAGCGGGACACCCGCGTTGCCCAGCGGGCGCTTCTTGGCCGACGGGCCTCCCTGGGGTGGCTCCGCGCTGGCCGAGGAGATCGTGGAACGCGCGGGCTGCTCGTCCCCACCCTGTCCCCCGGGGATCACCTGGAGCTTGACCCCGGTGCGCGTCACCGCCTCCAACCGTTCCAAGAGCGCCCGCATGGTCCCCCCCATAGATTCTAGCATGTCCTTCATCGCGTCCTCCAGCGGCGAACACGTGTGCGCCGATCAATCTCAGCTAGTCCAGATCCTTGTCGTAGTCGATGGATCGCCCGTCGATCTCCGCCATGAGGCGGTACGCCAGCGTCAGCGGCCCCACGCTGCCACCTGGGTGCGCGTTGGACCAGAAGGGCACGCTGTCCCCGACCGGCGCCACGACAGATATGTTGATCTCGCCGCCGTTGTCCGTCAGCTCGTAGGACTTGCTGCCATAGCTCACGACAACGGATTTGCGCGCCTTGCTGACCCCGACAAGGCGCGCCCCCATGGCCCGCGCTACCGTTGCCCAGTCGTATTCGATCATGGGTCCGTGCTGCCCCGGACGATCCTTCTTCCCCTCGTGAAGTTGCTCCATCGAGCGCAAAAGATGATCCATTTTACTCTCCTCGAAATTCTCTCCGCTCACCACTTCCAGCGGAACCTCGGCATCAACCGGAATCGACTCGTGCTCGCCGCGCCGCTTGGGCGGGTACACCAACGTGCCAGACAGTTGCACCAACGTGGGATTGCCAAAGGTGCTCGACGAGACCCTGGTGGGCTTCTTCGCAATGCGCATCACCCACGTAACCTTCTCGCCGCGCACCACGACGCAGGTTCCCTGTTCCGCACGCCTCGGAAGAACCTTGCGCATCACCTTGAATTTATTATCCATCATCCGACCTTTCTTTCCGGGACAAACTGCGACCGGCGCTTCAGCAGCAGCTTCCAGCCCACCACGCTGGCGGTGTCCAGCACGTTGCCGGAGGACCCGGCGTTCACCACGTCCCACCACAGGCCGAACACGTAGGTCACGTCGCCCTCTTTGGGTACGCGCGCGGCGAACGACCGGCCGGCCACGGCGGCCTCCCAGTGCAGCACCGCCACGTACAGGGTGGCGTCGTACTCGACCTGCTTGCCCTCGGCCCGGGCGCTGGGCTGGCGCTGGTCCGCCTCCTGGTACTCGATGGCGCACTGGAACGTGAGCGGGGCCTCCCCCCCGGCCACGTCGGGCGAGAAGTTCCAGCTGGTGGGATGGTGCTGCGGCGTGCCCCGGGGGTCCATGCCGCCGTACAGCGGGTCGTTGTCCGGCTCGCCGTACAGCGGGTCCACGTGCTTGCCCCGGTTCAGGGAGTAGTACTCGCAGGTGGGGCCGACCAGCGCGATGCGCTCCGCCTCCAACTGCTTGAAGTACGCGATCTCCGTGGGGCAGCTGCCGTAGACTAGGGCCATGGGTTTACCGATCCTCGACCTTCGACACCTTGAACCGCTTGTCCTTCTTTAACTCGTCCACGCCGCCCGACCGCATGTCGATGAGGAGGGTGTCCCCCGATCCGCCCACGTTGCCGTAGCGCTCCGCCTCGGACCACGCCTCGTCCCGGGTCATCCCCACGGGCTCCACCGTGACCTGCACGGGGTAGAAGTCAGCCACCTTCACCGTGTCCGCCTTGCGCCCCTTCCGCAGCGCCTCGAAGTTGCGCTCCAGCTTCTTCGCCCAGGGGTAGGACGCGCCCCCGTAGCGCTTCGACCAGTTCTCGACGCCACGCGAGATAAGATCCTGGGCAATCCATCGCTCCATCTGCACCGGGCGCTTGTAGTCCGGCCCCTGCACGTACTCGATGCGATCCTTGCCCACCTTCGTCACGATGATGTGAGTCGGTGACGAGGAAGCACCAAGGAAGTACTCGGTGTTCGGTTGCAGCTCGATGGTGTTCTTTGGTTGCTCGATGCCACGGTCGCCGATCACCCCGCGCATCTCGTCCATGGCATTCCCCAGTTGCTCGCTCAAGTGTCGTAGCCGTCCCATGTGTGCCGATCCTTTCTACTTGCTTCCGACGGGAACACCCGCCTTTTTCAATGCTGCCAGGATATCGCTGGCCACCACCTTCGCATCCCCAGCCTTCACCGTGTCATAGGACTTGCGCAGGTGAAGACCACCGGCAGACCGCGCACCATAGACGTGAAACAGCGCCATGTGCTCGTCCCTGCTGTTCGAGGAACTGACCATGAGCGACGCCCGATCTGGCCCGCTGCCCTGCAACATGAAGCTGTCGCTTTCATCTTCCCCACGCGGAGCCCCCTTCATCGTACCAGCTCGATGCCCGTCGATATCGAACTTCCACCCGTCCAGTTGGCGCTCCAAGATCCCCTGGATCGCGGTCAGGAAGACGAACGACTTGCTGGCCTCGTTCTTCGGCTGCCTCCGTACCGCCTCTTCGATGCTGTCAAGAAGTGCACGCATTGTTCTTCCTCTACATCCCGTAGTTGGATGTGCGCTCATATGGTTATCGATCCCCCACCTGCACCGGCTGTCCGTCGCGGACGCGCACGGTGGTGCCTCCCATCTTCTTGATCTCGGCGTACGTGTCGCCGGTGTAGCGCCCCCGCGTGTATGGGTACTCCGTCTCCTTGCCACGGAAGCCCATCAGGCCATCGCGGCTGCCATACATGCTGCGCTGCCGCGCGATCAGCTCGTCGATCCCGTCCGGCGTGCGCCCCCGCGTGTGCACGTAGATCGCGCCCTTCGCCGGGACCTCCCCGAAGTAGCCCCGCACGAGCGACCACACGACGTACTCGATCCGGTCGCCGTCCTGCTTGTAGGTGATGTTCGGCGGCGCCGTCTGCACAGACCCGCTGACCGCCTCGCCCATGTTATAGGCGCGCTCATCATCCTTTGCTGCTTGGAACTCGCGGGCCGCCTGTTCGGCCGCCTTGCCCGCCAAGGTGGACCGGTCGTGGGGGTAGTAGAACACGCGGTCCCCCTTCTTGAAGGGCGTCCCCTGCGCATCCTTGCCCGCGTACTTTGCCGTGATCCAGTAGGGATCGCGCCCGCGACCAGAACGGCTCCCAAACCCCTCTTCCATCTCTCCAAGGATATCGCTCATGCTGCCCAGATCACTTGGCGCGTCCTCCTGCGTAGAGAGCACATCCACCGCCCCCATGCGATCACAGGCCGGGCAGCGCACGACAGGATTCCCATCCTCGTCCATGTCCGTGTCGCGCCCGATGCGCACCTGAAAATGGTGGCCACAGTCTGGCTCCATGCAGCGCACGCGAGCGCGGAAGGCACGCTTTGCCCGCTTCTGACTCTTGTCCTCATCCAATGCTATATCGGCCGCGGCCTGGTGCTGCGCCAGCGTCAGCGCCTCGGCGTCGTCCGTGGGGTAGCGGCCCTCCCGCATGCCATACAGGGCCTGGCACTCCCAGATGGTGCGCCAGTCCTCATGGTTGAACACGTCCTCGTGCTTCTTGCGGCCCGGCATGGGCGTCGTGCCCTCGCGGCTTTTCGCCTTGGCGAAGGTCTTGGTGAGGTAGCCCCCCTGCCCCTGCTTGCCGTCCCAGCACCGGATGTCCTTGCCCGCGCCCCGCGCCTCGCGCCCACAGGGCCGCTTGGTGCCCGCGAAGTGCAGCTTGGCGCCCTTCTTGGTGGCCTTCAGGCGCCGCTGGCGGCCATCGGACCACGACCCGCCATCGCTGAGCCCCTCGCGGCTGGTGAACACGCCGCGCGTGTCGTGGTAGGGGTTGAAGTCCACGCCCCGCTCCGCGCGCGGCTCCGCGCTGCCCCGGGGGGACGGCTTCCGGGGCTTCCGCTTGGCCAGCGCTGCGGCCGGCCGCTTGGCCAGCGCCTTGGCCCGCTCGTCCAGCACCACGCCCACGTCCTCGGCCAGCGCCTCGAACGCCTCCTCGTCCTCGGGCTCCAGCTGGTCGTAGTAGGCCAGCATGGCCATCTGGATCACGTCCGGCTTCAGGACCAGCACCAATGGCGTGAAGTGCACGCTGTACTGGTGCGCCTGGTCGTCCATGACCAGCGCCACCTCGCCCGGCACCACCAGCCCCGTCTCCAGCACGAAGTCGTACAGATCCTGGGCGTCCAGGGGGTTGTCGAAGGCGAACACCAACTCCGCGTCGGACTGCTTGCCCTGCCACGGGCGCAGGTCCCGGCGGTCCTGCATGCGCACCTGCGGCACGTGCTCGATGCTGCCGATCTCGCCGTCCTCCTGGATGGCCCGCTGGGCCGCCGCCCGCATGCGATCGGCCCGCACCTCAGCGGCATCGGTGAACCCCAGCAGCCGCCGCTCCTCCGGCGTCGCGATCTCCTCCAGCAGCTTGGCCCCCTCGCGCAGCTCCCCGAGATGCTCCAACATTTCGTCCCGCTCCTATCCCGTCAGAAACCCGACGGGCATCTGGATCTGGCGGATCTTCTCCGTCAGCTCCTGCTCCTTGGCCTCGGCATTGGCGTACATGCCGTCGCCATCCATGCCGAACGACCCGGTGGCCGACGGCTTGTCGCTGTACTTGGTGCGGATCATGGCCAGGATCTTCATGGCCTGCACCAGGGCGTACTCCCGGAACAGCCACGTCTCCGTATTGCTGAGGCGCCGCATGTCAACCTCGGTGGACAGGTAGACGACGCCCACGCGCTGGCCCCCGTCGGGGGGCGGCGCCAGGAGGAGCAGGCGCCGGGCCCGGTCCCACTCCCAGTCCAGGTCGGAGCTGACCACGCGCTTGCCCAGCTCGCGGTACTGCATCAGCTGCACGATGGTGGAGTAGCCGCCGTAGCCCGTGTAGACCCAGGTGTAGGGGTTGACCTCCACGTCGGCCCAGGAGAACAGCCGCGTCAGGTCGTCGCTCACCGGGTAGGTGACGTCCACCACGCAGTCGATGTCGCTGGCGATGTCCGCTTCCGCGATCTCGCTCGTGCCCGTGGTGGTCAGGAACACCATCTTGGGCTGGCCCACCCAGGCCCGCCAGAAATCCTTCGCCGTCAGAATGGCCACGTCCAGCTGCTCGTCCGTCAGCTCCACGCAGATCACCCCGTCGCCCAAGCGACGCTTGATCCACACCCGCAGCTCGGTATCGGTCAGGGCAGGCTGCATCTAGTTGCCCCACAGGCTCCGCTTGAGCGCCTTCAGCACGATGCCACACTCCCACTCGATGTCCTGCACGAGATCCTGCGCATCCTGTGCCTCCACGGGGCCACGCCCGAACGCTTCCGTCATCGCCCGGATGGCCGCCTCTACCTTGGCGAGACGCTCGCGTGGGAACGGTTCGCTGCGCCGACGATCGCGTTCCGTGCTGTCAATGGGAGGCGGCTTCTTCGCCTCCAGCAGCTCCAGCAGCTCCCGCATCGTTTCCATGCTACCTCTACTTCTCCGCCGCCGTCTTCTTCCAGTCCCGCGCGGGCTTGCCGGTCAGGATCTTGTAGATGGCGTTCTGGGAGCGCTGCACCAGGCTGTGCAGCTGGGCCTCGCTCACGTTGGAGCGCCGCAGCGCGCTCATCAGCGCCTGGCCCGCCTGGGCCAGCACGTAGTTCATCTGGTCGCCGTCCAGCCGCTGCACGGTGACCACGGCCTTCTTGATGTCGTCGGGCAGCGCGTTCACGTCCACGCTGCTCGTGTCGTCGGCCACGGCCGCCTGCTCATCCGGCGTGGGCTCCTCAGCCGGCGCCTCCGCCCCCGCGTCCACGGGCTCCGCGGTGTTGCCCGCCGCCTCCGCGTCGTCCCCCTGCTCGCCCAGCGCCCGGAGCCGCGCGCGCACGCGCACGTCCGGGTGCGCGTCCACCAGCAGGTCCGGCGCCTCCTCGGGCAGCTCGGGATCCTCCGGCAGGAACAGGTAGAAGTCGCCGTGGTAGAAGTGGGAGACCGTGCCCTCCTCGCGCAGCGTCACGCCGAACGGCGTGGCCGCGCACACCTCCCCGCGCGCCACCCGCGCGCCCATGCGCGTGCACACCTCCACCACCTCGCCGATGCCCAGGGTGCCGTGGGGCACCGCTGCGTCCAGCCTCCGCTGCGCCTCCGCCAGCATCTCCCTACCTCCGCCCGCGGCGCTTCTCCGCCTTGGGCTCCCGGGCAGCAGACGGCGCTGGCTCCGGCTCCGGTTCCGGCTCTGGATCGGGATCCGGCTCGGGCGGCAGCACCACCGCGCGCGGCGGCGGCTCGGGTGGGGCCTCCTCCCGCACCACCTCCACCACCGCCGGCACGGGCAGGGGCTGGATCATCTGCGGCGCCGCCGGGGGCGCGGGGGGCGGCCCGGGGGGCGCCGGGGCCTCCCCCTCCTCCCGGATGCGGATCAGCACGCCCTCCGCCACCCAGTCCCCGAAGTCCAGGTCCGACTCCACGGCCACGCCCCGCTCGAACACCACCGTCTCCGCGCAACGCAGCGGGTCCTGCCCCTCGCGCGGGATCTCCCGGATCCCGTCGATGGGCAGCCGCGTGTAGCCGCGCGCCAGCATGTACTTGGTCATTTGGGCTGCTCCTTGCAGCGGGCGCCCTCCATGGCACCCGCGATTCGACAGCCCCCACTCTACCCGGATTGCACAGATAGGTCAAAGGGTCAGACGAGAACGGGAGCCTCCGCGCTTGGATTCGCCTTCCAGCACGCCGCCATGATCTCCTCGCGGCGCCGCTCCTGCGCATCGATCATGGACCGGAAGGCGTCCTCCTCGCGCATGCGCCCTTCCCCGCCCGCCGCCTTGCCTACCATCCATTGGCCCATGTCGTCGAACCGCGCATTGCGCCGCAGCATCCCGCTCCCCGTCTGCCCATGCCAGAAGCGGTATGGCGCCGCGTACCGGAAAATACCCCGCCGATCATCGCGCGCGAAGTATGCTTCCTCCGGATCGTAGCTGCAATCGCCCAGCAGGAAGAACGCCCCCCACACGAACGACACAGCCGGCCGCAGGCAGATGTCCCGCACCATCGTGTCGAAGAAGCGCGCCATGCCCCACTCGTCCAGGGCGGCCCGGGTCGTCCGCCGGATCTCGCCCAGGTACGCCTCATCCAGGGCGAACCTCAACCCGTCCATCCACGCCGTCCACGCCTCGTCCAGCGCCGGCACCCACGGCAGGTCCAAGTCCGGGTGGTACTGCCGACACCACGCCTCGTGCCGCTCGCGCAGCCGCGCGTCCCGCGCAGCCCAGTCCAGCCGGTACACCGGGCGCCCCTCCAGGCGCCCCGCCCCCGCCTCCCCGTCCCGCACCAATTCAGGAAACAATAGAGATCCGCGCATCGTCTTGAACATGGTGGCCTCCACCGTGGTTGTAGCTGCGGGCCCGTCCCGCAGCGATCCAGATCGTGTTAGGGGATACCACGCTACGCGCGGTTTGTCGATTTAAAAAGGGGCCCCCGGGGTGCTTGGCTCCGCCTCCACATTCCCGGCTGGCCCCACGCTGGATCGGCGTGCCCGCGGCGTCATGCGCTCATCGTCGAACGCGGGCCTCAAGGGCCTCTACTCCCGACAGAAGGAGTGCGATCAACTTAGCGGGCACGCCCATCCAACGCTCATGATTCTACCGCTTCGCGGGATGTTTGTCAACAGAAAAATGCGCCCCCGCGCGTCGGCGAACACGTGTGCGCTGGGTCATGGCTCCTCCTCTCCCGCCGCCTTCTTAGCGTGGCACCCCCGGAAGTGGTTGCAGTTCGCGCACACGACGCTTCCCGGGAACCCGAGTGGTACGAAGTGGTCGCAGATGGGACTCTCACCCACCGAGTAGGCGCATAATGGATCGCAGACCGCGTCCTGCGCTGTGGGCCAGCCCATGGAAGAGGAGGCATTCACCGCCTCCTGCGTCCCTGGAAGATCGGGCGCGTCCGGAACATCCTTCACCGGCGGTAAACCCAGCGCGGCGTGGTCCAAGGCCTCCATGCTCACCGGGCCGACCGCGTCCTCCAACGGGCCGCCCTTGTAACTCGCAGACTGGTGGTACAACACCAACGCGCCCGTCTCGTCCACCTCCAAGGTGATGAGGTGGTGGTAGCCGTCCGGCGCCGGGTACCGCACCGCCACGCGATTGCCGCGCCAGAATCCCTCGATCTCGATCACGTGCCCGTCCCCGCTCCAGTCGATGCGCATCTAGCCCCCCTGCTTCGCGCGCCCCGCGGCATTGCGCCGCACCTGGTCGAGCACGTCGCAAAGCGCCACGCCCCTGGCACGCCCCGCGATCCGCCACAGCGTGCCGATCCCCACGGGCGCATCCGCATCATCCGGGGACATCCTCATCCGGTCCTCCAGCGCCCGCAGGATGTCGGCGGCCGCCCGGATGCCGTTGTCCGCATAGCGGTTCGGCCACCGACTGGACGACTTCTTCACCCCCTGCATGAACGCCAGCGCCCACACCATCTGCTCCATGGCCGCGGGCAACTTGATCGCAGGATCATCACCCTCCGAGGCTGCCGCCGGCGGCCCGGCATCCACTGGCGCCCCCTCCTCGGCCGTCGGATCCGCGGCCAGCATCGCCTCTTCCGCCTCCAGCGCGGCCACCCCCGCCCGCAGGCACGCCCGGCAGAAGTGCTCGTTCGACAGGAGCGGGAACACTATCACCGCCTCCGCCTCTTGCCCGCAGGCGTCGCAGGTGTAGCGCGGCAGGCCGCCGCCAAGTGCGGCCCCGCGTGCATCAGCAGCTCCCCCGGCACCCGCACCTCGTACCCCGCCACCGTCCCCGTCATCCGCGCGTAGTTCTCTTCCATGACCGTCCTCCTGCGTTACGCGGCTCCCGCCGCGCAGCCTCCCGTCAACCCCGCTACAGTACCACGCCCCTCCGCATTTGTCAACAGTAGAAAGGAAAAAAGCGCACACGTGTGCGCCGCCCCGATCAGCCGTCCGCGCCCACCACCTCCCCGGGGGGAGCCGCCTCCCGCCGGAACACCGCGTAGAGCTGGCCGCCATCGGCTGTGGTACCCGCGTCCTCCAGGTGGTAGTCCGCGCCCGCCTCCAGCACCCGCTCGATCTCCCAGCGCCGGAACAACCCGGGGACCCGCATGAACTCGTCCTCGTCGTCGTCCTCCTCCTCCTCTGGATCCAGATCGGGCTCCCCTCCCTCCCCTGGCCGGGCCTGCGGCAACGGCCCCGCCCTCCCATCCACCAACCGCAGGAGGGCGACGATCGCCGGGTGCGGCCGCACCCCCGGGGCCGCCTTCAGCTTCGCAATGATCGCCGCTAGCGTAGACTCGCCGCGCTCCTCCTGCCACCACACCTGTTCGAGCCCCGCGGCGACCTGCCGGACCGTCGCGTCGTCGGTGCCCCGCACGGCGAACACGCCGCCCAGAACCAGCACCACCTCCTCGAACAACTCCGCGCGCGCATCCCTCTTCCCGTCATCCCGTCGCATCTTCCGCTCCTCTCGTTGTGGGCCTGCTCGGCCGTTCGAAGGGGAAACGCGGGTTCGGCACGCAACCTGGGACAACAGCACCTTCTTTTTTCGCACCACACAATCCGCTCGCGTTTGTCAACAGCAAAAAACCAGCCCCCATTCGCAGCATTGGTGCCTCCCACGGGCGCCCTCGCCAACGTTTTTGGAGCGGAGCGCACCAAGGGGGGTGCTGGGGTCGTGGGGGGGGATTGGTGCGTGGGGATGGCACGGGTCACCGCAGGGTGTAGGCGGCGAAGGGGCAGCGGCGTGCGGTGTCTGGTATCAGGGTGGCTGGGACGTCCTCCAGGAACATCCATCCTTGGTCTGTGGTGGCCTGGGGGAAGTTGGCGACGCGGATGGCGTCGCACTGCTTCGAGTAGGCGACGATGAGGGCGCGGTGGTAGCCGGTTCGCTTGTGCCAGACGTCCATGGTGAGGGGCAGGTTGGGGTGGTGCGCGAGATTTCGCAGGTCGGTCCAGTGGGTGAAGGCCGGGTGGGGGGCGCGGCGGATCTGGAGATCTCGCTCTGCGCGGACGACCTGGATGGCGGCTCCGTCGCGTGCGTGGATGAGGTCCACCAGGCGCTCGTACTCGGGGTCGCCCAGGTGGCAGTGGATGCAGCCGGTCAGGACGTAGTAGGCGTTCAGGGCGGCGACCAGTTGGCACTCGCTGTAGAGCTGGCGGTTGATGAGGTGGCGCCACTTCATGGGGCGCCGGCGTCCGGGGTGGCGGCGCAGGGGGGGCACGGGGGGCAGGCCTGTGCCTGGGCGCGGCGCTCGGCGCTCTCCAGGCAGCGCACGAACATGCGCTCGGCGCGGGGGGCCTCCTCGCTGGACCAGGGCACGACGCGGTCCACGGCCAGGCCGCAGGCGTAGCCTGGGTCGGTGATCTGGGGGGCGAAGTTGTCACAGGCCGCGCTGGCAAGACAAGCCAGCATGGCGATCAGCAAGGGGCGCATGCGTTCCTCCTTGGCGCTAGGCCCCACAGGTGGGGCACTTCTTGATGAGGGCGCTGAAGGAGATGGGGGCATCGACAACGGGTAGCAAGGGTGCGTCCTCCCCGCAGCCCTCCCGTATCATCGGCTCGACCTGCAAGCACCCATCCGTCCTCACGCTGATGCGGATGGCGTGCTCGCCGTCGTCTCCCACGACGGTCAGCGGTTCCTCGGGTTCGAGGGCGCTCACCGTCATCTCGCCGGCGTAGTTCCACTGTGGCATGTGATCCTCCTTGGTGCGGGCGCCCCCGGGGGGCGCACACGTGTTCGCTTGGGGGGCTCCTTCCGGCCCCCACCATGGCACAAGCGGATCGCGTTTGTCAACGAGAATCAGATGTGATCAACGCCGGGGGAAAACCGAGCGTATGGAATGCCAGCGGTGGCCAGCAGCTTCAGTCCATCCTGGTCGCGGTATGCCTCGCCGTACCAGACGCGCTGCACGCCCCCCAGGTTGATCAGCCGCTTGGCGCACATCGGGCAGGGCATGTGCGTGACGAAGACGATCTTCTTCTCGTAGCGCGGCGCGTCGCAGTTGATGACCGCGTTCTCCTCAGAATGCAGGCAACCACAGACGCCAGACTCGTCACGATCGCAGGTGTTGGGCAGGCCGCTGGCGTTGCCGTTGTAGCCCACGGCCAGCACCTTGCGGAAGTCGGTGGAGGTGATCACGGTGCCCACCTGCAGCCGCCGACAGGTCGAGCGCCGCGCGATCTCCCGGGCCAGGGCCATGTAGACCGCCTCGAAGGAGGGGCGCGCGTCGGGATCTGGCGAGCGATAGGTGCCCACGCTTACCCCCAGCGCCACCACGGTGCCCTCCCGCAGCCGGGTGCCCGCGCTGTCGTACACGGGCGCGATGCCCACCTCCATGTGCACCTCCGCGTCCCCGCGGTCGACCTCCGCCGAGATCTCGGCGCCATAGCGCGCCAGCAGGGCCTCCAGGTCGGCCCGGAATTGCACCTCGATGGGCTGTTGCACGGTCATGGGGTCCACCTCCTGGGCGGCGTCGCGCCCGGCAACGAGAGCTGGTCCTGCACGGGCGCGGGGGCGCGCTCGGGCTGGGGCGCGGCCACGGGGCGGCCCCGAGGGGGCAGGGGGGCAGCAGCGGGGCCGGGGGGCGCCGCTGCCGCCACCGGGGGGGGCACCGTGGGGCGGGCCGTCGGCGGGGGCACGCTGGCCCCTGCGGGGCGCCACAGGCCCGCGGCCTCGTAGGCCATCTCCAGGAAGCTCCAGATCTGTGCCTGGGCCGGCGCGTAGCCGAACTTGGCCTGCCGCGAACGCGTGCGGCGCTCGAACTCGCCCTGGGTCGCCTGCTGGCCCGGGGTCATCGTCGTCATGCCGCCCCCGTGGGCAGCAGCCCCTCGGCCGCGACCAGCCGTGCGTAGGCCTCCCGGGCATGGTCGGGACCCCGCGTATCCATGCAGCGCACGATCCCTATGGAGAGGACCCCTATCTCCATGGGGCACCCTCGGCACTCCCACCCGCGACAGGGTAACGCGAACTGCTTGTGCAGGAATGGATTCCGCACCGGCTTCAGCGGGTGGGCCCGGGCCGCGATCAGCAGGGCCAGCTTGCCCCGGGCGCCGTAGGCCGAGACCAGCGCCGCCCGATCCTCGTCGCCCAGGCGCGCCAGCTTCGCCCAGGTCCAGGGCTGGGGATCATCCAGGTTCAGCGTCATCGGGGATCCTCCTCCGGCAGGTAGCCGAGCTTGGCCGTCATCGCGACGTAGACCGGAAGGGCTCGGTTTTCACAACCGAAAATATTGCGGATCATCGAATTGTGCATATACAATCGATGAGCAGACATCGGGCATCTTGCGCATGGCCAACAACACGGGATGGCCGTAAACGGCGCTCCGTGCATCATCCAAGCCGCCATGATTGCCGCCTTCCCCCTGTAGCCGTAGTTGCTGACGAACTGCTTCAGTTTCTCATCGCGCAGCTTCGCGATCTGCTTCCAGGTCCAGGGCTTTGTGTCGGTCAGGTCGATCGTGGGCATCGGGCACCTCCTCCGCGCACACGTGTTCGCATCCACGGCCTGCATTTTACCGCTCTCCGTGCGCTTTGTCAACGATGACCGCCTCCGCGTGCGCCGCCAGCTCCGCCGCCTGCGCGTCCAGCTCCGCCTCGTACCGCGCCGCGCAGGCCGGGCAGATGCCGTCGGTCACCTCGACCACGCGGCGGTCCAGGGGCGCCACGGGCATCCCCCAGGTGGTCCCCGACCGGACCCGGCCACACCAGGCGCAGCGGTGGATCATCAAGTACCTCCTGCTAAGCAGGCGGTTTGTGAGTGAACCATGCAGAACACGGCTCCCCACGATAGGCTGCTTGACACACAGCCCATCCGCTCCGGTCGTGCCGAAGCGGTACGGAAGGCGGCAAGTCCAAATGCCATAGAGGTCTTGGAGACCGTTGGCAGCTTGATCGCCTTCATGTCACAATACCAAATCCATTCGCCAAAATCAACCTTACTGGCGATTCCCCTGTCGGCCAAACCCGACAGTCCACTCACCTTCATGGCGCCCCCCGGGTGGCCGTCCAGACCGTCGGGCACCAGATCGGGTCGGTGACGACGGCCTTGGTTCTCTCGCGCCACGCCTTGAACGCGGCCAGCACCGGCTCGTGCCGGCACCCCGCACAAGCCTCCCGGCCGCAGAACGCCGACGTGCAGCAGCTCGGGTACACCCGCGTGCGATCCTCCCGCGGCAGCGAACACGTGTGCGCGGTCATGCTCAGTCCTCCTCTCACGAGCACACCGCAGCATCCAGCGGCGCATCCGACGCGTCGGTGTAGAGACACACAGTCGCACCAGCCATCGACCACATGATCGCGGCGTGGATCGGCGCGGCAGACGATATCATCTCGGCAATCAGCGGGAGATCTTCGGACGCCGCCGCGAAATCTGCCGTGGCGAACGATCGGTGTTTGCCTGGTTCATCAGGAAAACGCGTCCATTCCGGCTCGCCGCACAACTCGGTCAATTTGGATAGAAGTTCGTCGCGTGTCATGCTCCCCCCGTGATCCGGCGGGCCAGCGCACGCAGGCGCGCCGCCTGCTCAGTCGCAGGCCGCATCCCGATCTCGTCGTTGCGGTCCGCGACGATCGCCAGCGCGAACCGGATGTCCTCGATCTCGTCGTCCGTCAGGGTGATCTCATGCGTGTCCATCTCACTCCTCCTCTCGCTGCGTCCTCAGCAGCACCGAGCCGTCAAGTGGGACTCACCCCGCGGGGGAAGAGGGGCCCCGGCTCCCGGGGTGCCTCGACGACTCGGGGCCGGTGAGGACCGGCCCGGAACCTAGCAGCCGCACACCCAGTCCAGGTCGCCAGCCGGGCCGTGCTCGCCGCAGCGAGGGCACACCACGGACAGCGCCGCGCGGAACTCGTCAGCGATCCGCTCCCGCGCGACCGCCTCGTACTCGGTCCGCTCGGGGATGAACGCGACACCAGGCCCCTCCGTTACGTCGGCCTCCCACTCCTCGTGCGCCCACGTGCGGATCGATTCGGCCAGTTCGCCGACCAGCTCGTCCACGCTCGCGACCTCGAACGGCCCGCAGTCCCCGAACCTCTCGTCGTTGTTGTACAGCAGCATTTTCCCTCTCTCCTTCTGCGGCGTCCCTGCCGCGTTGCCATGCTCACACAATAACCGCTTGGGTTGCGTTTGTCAACCACCCTGGCGTCCCCCCTGGTCGATTGTTTCTAACTACCCGGAATCGCGGGCCTTTTTCTGCACCCGAGCGCGGTACGCTGCGGCATCTGCGACGCTACAGCACGCCCGGCAGGCGCCGGACAGGCCATCCCGGGCCCGGGCCCGCCGGGCAAACGCGGCCAGGGGCAGCACGGCGCCGCACCGGCAGCACTGCTTCCGGCCCTCCGCGGCGTACGGGTTCTCCTTGCGCAGGGCCAGCTTGGGCTTGCTGCCCCCGATGTGCCCCCCCAGGGCCTCGCACACGTACACGCCCCCGTTCCGGGCCAGGTTGCGCGCGTACGTCCGCGGCAGCACCACGTGGTCCACCCCGCAGTAGGGACAGAACACCGTCACCGAGGCCGCCTGCTCCTTGGCGTAGTGCCGGTCCCGGATGGCCTTCCGCTGCGCCTTGGCCCGGTCCTCGTAGGTATGATCGTCTTGCTGGGTGGCCAAATATCGATGGGCCCACGCTATGACCCGAGCATCCTTTCCGAGAGCGCTATCACGCTCCGTCCACACCCGCAGAGGCACACCTCGCGCGATCGCGTAGGCAGTTGAATCCGCCAGCTGATCCTTGACGTCCGGCTCATCCAATCGCGAGAACGGCTTGACCTCCCAGATCTCCTCGTGGCCATCCGAAAAAGTCACCAGGAGATCTGGGTTGCGCCAGCGACCGTCCGCTGCCTGGAACGTCTCGCAACGCCGCACCGCGGCCACGAGCGGATCCTGGTCCAACTCGAACAGGCAACGCAGCTCGTAGGATGATCCGAAATAAACCGCGCCGCCTCCCTTGGCAGTGGGAAACACCCCACGCACATGAGCGTGCCTGTACACGCCATCCGCGTGCATCTGAGCAGTGGACGCCGACCGACGTGCTCGACGCTGGTCCCGCACCTCTGTGTTCAGGCAGTAGATCCAGCACACCTTCCCAGCGTCGTACACCCTCGTCAACCCGCGCTCCTGCGCCCACTCCCACTCCGTGAGGTCCGCCGGACACCCCGTGTGGCTCTTGCGCTGGCTCTGCTTCGAGACACGGCGGCCGTCCCGCACGTAGAAATAGTCGGGCCGGTAGGTCTTGTGCCGCGCGAACCCAATCCGCTCATACACGGCACCGGGCGTAAGGCGGTTGTCGCTGTAGCTCACGATATCGTCGTACTGGCGCTCCCGAGCCCAGGCCACCGCAGCCGAGAACAGCCGGGACGCGCCGCCCACCACCTGCACCCCGGGCGCGAAGCACAGCCGATCCAGCACGATCCAGTTCTGCGAGATCTGTCGCGGGTGGCGCCCAAGGGACAACACGCCAACCAGATCCTCCCCATGGAACAGGCCGAACCGCACCAGGGCCAGCCGGTTGCTACCCTGCACATGACAGCGATCCAGGAATGGGGTGGCTTGCGCCCGTGGAATCTCCCGCACCGCGCAAGCCCGAGCCCCTACCCGTCTCTCGAACAGGCCAGCGCGGGCCTGCACAAAGGCTTCACACTGCGGCCTCCGACGCTCCCATTCATCTGAGAACAGAAACACCTGATCGGGCTCCCCAGCTAACCCATGTGCCAGTCTCGACAGCACCGATGCATCCCCAAGGTCAATCACCGCCACCATGATTTTTCCCACCTTGAATTCCATGCCGGAATGGTAACCAAACAATGAAACAAAAGCAAGGGGGGAGATAGCGCGGCCCTGTTTGGGGCCGCACCAATGGAAATGTAGAGGGGGAAGCGTGGCTTACGCCACGAAAGAGGCTAGACCGTGGTCACGGTGGGCAGGCCGGCGCAGGTGATGACGCCGTAGTACTCCGGCCGTAGCATGCGACTCGCGTAACGGGTCCTCACGCCTTTGCGCACGCGGAAGTCGGCCGGGTCGAGGAAGGACGGGGTGATCTGGAGCGGCACGTAGGGGGCGTAGACGTAGCCGGCGTCCAGGTAGCTGTTGCCCTTGAGGCCGACCAGGACCTTGTTGGCGGCCATGTAGGGGTCCTGGTAGACGGCGTAGCGCCTGAGCAGGGTGCCGACGCGGGCGATGCCGAAGTCCGAGGTCAGCGGCCCGTAGGACGGCGACTGGACGTTCTGCTCGATGCTGGCGAAGTCGCCGTGGGTCGAGAGCTGGTCCAGCAGGGCGCCGACGCCCGGGGGCACGACGATGAAGTTGGCCGGCGACCGACCGCTGGCCCGGTGGATCTCCGCGCCCACCGCGCTGATCTTGGTGATCAGGTTGCGGATGGTCTCGATCTCGCCCGCGGTGCCCGCCGTGTAGGCGTAGGTGTAGGTCGCGGCGAACCGCGCGCCCGTCACCAGGGCGTCCACGATCTCGCGGTCGACCTCCAGCAGCACCTCGTTGGCGAACGTGCTGACCAGCTCGGTCTCCGCGTCGATGCCGTGCAGCGCCCGCATGTCATCCGCCGCCTCCACCGACCAGTGCGCCTTGAGCTTGCGGCTCTCGGCCTTCACCGTGTACAGGGCGATGTCCAGCCCGATGGACGGGACCTCGGCGCCGTTGGTGGACCCCACCTGCTCCCAGTTCACGTAGTACTGGAGGTAGATGACCGTGTTGTTCTGGAAGATCGACGCGACGCCGGTCTCGTCGAACGCGGAGATGGACCACGCGCCGGTGCCCACGACCAGCGTGCCCACCGTGGTGCCGTACTGGTCCACCAGGTTGTTGGTGACGCCGGTCGGGTCCAGCGTGGCCACGATGTCCAGCCAGCCCGTGGTGGCGTTGTCGCGCGTGCGGTAGTAGGCCACCACCGAGAAGGTGCGCTGGGCGTCCACGCCCGGGGCCCGCATGGGCGACCAGGCCGGCAGCCGACAGTTGGCCGACACGTTGGTGAGCGGGCCCGCGCCGCCGCCCGTCTGCGTGCAGACCACGTCGTAGTCCACGTACTCCGAGGAGTAGTAGCGCGCGAAGTTCTCGTTGATGTTGTCGCCCGCACCCAGCTGGCCACCGTAGTTCTGGTTGTACGGCTGGTTGGTGATGCCCAGCTGCGGGATCTTGGTGCCCTTGCGGTCGTCGTACTTCTTCTCGTAGTAGAAAATTCCACCCACGGGAGAAGTCATAGGTTGAACGGATACCAATTGATTTGCGATGAGGTTGGGGAACACCCGGCGCAGCACCGGGAACGCGTACTTGGTGAACGCGCCCGCGTTGGTGCTCAGGGTGTCCTCCTGCAGCTCCTTCACGTGCCCCATCTGGTTCTCCAGCAGCATCGCCGTGCACCGGCGGATGTAGCGGTGGTTGATGGGGTCCTGCGGCGAGCGGGGCGACAGCATCTTGGCCCAGCGCTGCTCGCAGGCCGCGCTGTAGCTCTCGTCGAAGATGGTGCCCTTGCCCTTGTTGCCCTGTTCGAGGATCTCTCGTGCTTCGGTCATGACTCTCTCTCCTTTTGTGGTTAGTCGGTCAGGCCGGCCAGCCGCTGCATCTCCTCGTAGGAGTTGCCGAAGGGATCCTTGTCCCCTCGGGTGCTGCTAGACCCGCGCCGTCCCTCGGACAGTTCCCGCTGGTCGCCGTGGCCGCGCTGCAGCCGCCGGCGCATCTCCCGCAGGTCCTCGTCCAACATGTCCGTCCGTCCGTACCGCGTCACGACCGCATCAACCTCGGCCTTGGAGGAGACGTCCTCCATCAGGCCCAACACCTCTCTACCGTTCGCCAATTGTGCTACCTTCGCCGCCTTGTAGGCGTCCAGGGCCTCGGCCCGCAGAGCGTCCACCCGGGCTTCAAACCGGGTGCGCTCCTCGGCCAAGGTCTGCTCCGCCTGCTCGGCCTGGGCCTGCGCCTCCTCCAGGGAGGACAGCATGCCACGGCTCAACTCAGCTGCCTTGCCCAACCGCGCGTCCAACGATGCTACCTTTTCCTGCAGGGACGACATCTCGCCCCGCAGCGTCGTGTTCTCTTCCAGGAGCCGCTGCTCTGCCGCCGACGGCCCCGGCGCCGGTAGCCGCTCATGCAGGAGCGCCAGCCGCTGCTCGACGTCCTGCTCCGACGTGAACTGCACGCCCTCCAGCAGGGCGCGGGCGGCCTCCGCCGTCTCCCCCTGCCCCAGCTGCCGCTCCACCAGCAGCTGCAGCCGAACCTGCTGCGCCTCGGCCACCGCCGCGTCCCGCGCCGCCTCGGCCTCGGTGCGCGCCAGCGTCTCGGCCTTCATGGCATCCCGCACCGCCCGCTCGTCGGGCTGGGTACGATAAGCGCCCACCATCTCCGCGATCTGCGCCAGGGTGGCCCGGGCCGCGCCCACCGATGGGTCGGCCGCGTACTCCTCGCGCAGCTGCTGCCCCAGGTCCTCCCGCGCCTCCAGCAGCGCCGCCGCCAGGCGTTCCTCGAACGCCTCCGTCATCTCCGTGCGAACACGTGTGCGCTCGGCCTCCACCGCCGCGTCCACGCCGGCCACGACCTTCTCCTTGGCCTTGGCCACGGCGTCCGCCGCCGCCTGCTCCTGGAGCTGCTGCGCCACCTCGGGGAACTCCGCCAGGAACTGCTCGGCCAGCGTGGCCGGATCCGCCTCCTCCACCGACTCCATGGTGATGGTGGGCACGGCCGTGCGCACCGCCGGGTCCGCCACGAAGTCGTAGGTCCGCAGCACGAAGTCGTCCTGGACCTCCTCGCCCTCCACCTTGCCAGACGAAGGGCGCGTGCTGCCGAAGCCCCGGCTGGACACCGGCACCGGGATCCGCGCCTCCACCAGCGCCCGCAGGTCGCGGCCCGTCGTGGTGTTCAGTATCTCCGCCTCGCCCATCACCCGCCCGTCCGCCTCCAGCCACAGATCCGTGATCACGTGGCTCACCAGGGACAGCGAAGATTTCCCGCTCTGCGGATGGTCGAGCTGTCCGAGCACGCGCCGGTTCTCCAGGTCTTCCTTCAGCCGCTTGATCTCCCGCTCCATCAGCTTGGTGCTGTAGATTCGGCCGTTCAACGTCGGCGTATCGCAGCGCCCGAACTCTCCGCGCGCCACCAGCTTGCCGGACCCAGGGGCGCCACGTGCCTCGGTCAACTCGAACACCGATGGCGCCGTGGTCTCGATCAGCAACTGCTTCGACATGGCTTCTTCCTCGCTCATTGGTGCGGGCCCCGTCGGCTCACCACTGCTTCCACCGCTTGAATTGGAGGCCGGTGCGGGCGATGGGATTTCGATCTGTCTTGCGCTTGGCAGCGGACGAGACGCGGCGCCCCGTTTTGTTGCCATCAGGCCGGACAGCTTGCTGTGCCCCATCGAGCCCACTCAGCTCCCGCCTCCCGGACGGATACGCCGTCCTGCGCTTGCGCCCCTCGTCAGCGAGGGGCCCTACCGGTTTCCCGGGACTCCGTCCAGCCGGTCCAGCGAGCGGGTGATCAGAGCCACCACCGGCCGCAGCTCGGCCAGGAAGGCGTCCGGAGCCATCACGGCCTCGTCCAGCCGCCCCGCCTCGTAGGAGGACGCCAGCGGCGCGACCGCCTCGTTGAACACCTCGGTCACGGCCACGTCGTCGAACTCCTGCGCCAGCAGGTCGATGACGTTGTCCACGTGCTCCAGGATCTCGTTGCGCACGTCCTGCGGCTTCTCCACGCTCTCGGAAAGCAGGTTCTCCAGCTCCACCGCGAACTCGGAGGTCTGGCCCTTGGGATGGCGCCGCCCAGCCAGCCGCTCCGACTTGGCGACGGATTTCCGCCCCTTCCCCATGGCCCACCGACCGGATGTTCTGGTGATACGCGCCAACTTGCCCGACCCACCAACCGCCTGTGCGGAGCGAATACATGGGCTCTTGGGATCCTTCGGGTCCTTCTTCCGATAACCCTTTTTGCAGACGTAACTGGCCTGCATCGACATGGATCCAGCCTTGTAGCGCCTGGTGCGCTTCCCCATCGCCTCGCCCATCAGCCGCTCCGCCACCGCCGTGGCGCGCTCGCGAACGCCAGGGATGTTGGACGGGATCCGCTTGGCCTTGAGGTTCTCGATCAGCTGGCCAACCTGCTCCTCGGACAGCGCGTCGAAGGGCAGCGCCTCGATGCGGTCGAAGAGGGCGGGCGTGACGAACGGCCCGTCGATCGGGTCGTGCACGGACTCGTCGTACTCCTCGTCATCGTCCTCTTCCTCTTCCTCGTCCGGGTCGGGCTCGTCCTCGGGCGGGGCCCCCTGCTCCGTCATGGAGAGGGGCGTGCCCAGGGCCAGCTTGGCCATCCGGTCCTCGGTCAGGTCGCCCAGGCCGAGCGCCTTCAGGTCCTCGTTCAGCGTGTTCTCTGGAATCCTCGGTTTCATGTGCTCGCCTCCGCGCCTTTCTGGGCCCGCCCTACCAAGTAGGCGGCCACAATCTTCATGACCCTTGCTCGCCCGGCCCACTGATCGTGGGCCTCCGCCATGCGCTCGATATCCTCCGTGGTCCACAACTGATCAACCTTGGCGAGCACCCCATACAGGGTCTGCGCTTCAACGAGCAACGACTCACGGATGGCACCATTGGTTCTGTCTTCATCATCGTCACGCCCACCATCAAACACCAAATCACGAATCTCGTCAACAATCCCCCCGCACACGCCAGCGAGGAGACCAACAGACTCACGCAACTCCCCATCGAACTCGGGCAACCGGGAACGCGGCAGCTTGGCGTAGGCCGTATGGGGCACCGCAGCCTCCAGCTCGCGGATGCTACCCCACATCTTGGTGCGGATGCGCTCCTGGTTCGCCTCGTATAGCGCCCACCAGTGCTGATCGTCCGTCGCATCCATCGCCGCTTCTGCCAACCGCAGCGCTGCACCCAGCGTGTACGGCTCGCCCGGCCGCAGCAATCCTGCCACCGCGCGCACACGTGTGCGCTCCGGCGCCGTGCCCTGCATCATGCCCGCCACCAGCGCGCGCAGCTCCTCCCGCACCAACCCGGGCAGTTGCGCCTCCTCGAAGACCGGGATGGCGCTGGGCCGCACGTCCACCTGATCACCGTGCGCGTGCGCCTCGTGCAGCGCGCCGTCCGGCGTCTGAAACAGGCACCGAGGCAACATGGTCTTGGGATCGACCTGCGTGGCGATCACATCCACGCCCACGCCGACCGCCGCCCGGATGGACGCCTCCGCGCGCTCCAGCATCTCCTCTAGGCTGCCCACCGTCCACTGCGCCAGGTCCTCCGCGCGCACAAAGCGCCCCCCGCGCGACTTCTTCTTGCCGACGGGGACGCCGATCGGCCCCTCACCCTTCCCCGTAGCGAGCCCGCGCCCCGCCCCACCGGACCGCCGCTTCTTCCCGGGATCGGCACACGTCTCGATCATGGTCTCCGCCATGGGATCACCTCGTGCGCGGCGCTCCACGCCGCAGCCGCTTGGCGACGCCATCTACGGCGCCGCCCGTTCGCTCCACCGCCCGCAGCAGACGCCCCTCCATCTGCCGCACCTCCTGCAACGCCTTGTCCAACCGAGGATCCACGCCCTCCGCTGGCGCCCCACCAGCACCACCCATACCAGGAGATCCACCCATCATCTCGCCGCCCGTCGTAGGCGCCCCCAAGGCCAAGGCGCCCTCGGGCCCCAGCTCGGGGAACCGTTGCATGATATCAGCCTGCACCGATGCTTGCGCCAGCGCCTGCGCCTCCGCCTCGTTGGCTTTGGCCTCGGACGCGAACAGCGCGTCCTCGTCGCTCAGGTGGAAGATGTTGGCCATGATCCATGGCGACGTGAAGAACGGCTGCAACGCCGCGGCCAGCGCGGCCCGCGCGTTCCACACCTCCACCTGCTGCATCTCGAAGATGGCGCTGGGCGCGCTCATCTGAAGCGCCCACTTCACGCTGTCCGGGTCGATGTTCAGCGCCGCAAGGTGCACCCGCACCACCTGATTGAGCCCCGCGATCCACTCGCGCTGCACTCTTTCAATCAGGCGAGAGAAAGCAACGTCCTCTTGAGTCAAGGCGCTCCGGTTCGTCACCTCAGTGCCGCCCAAGTACTGCGGCGGAATCCGCAATCCGCCATACAGCTTCTTGAGGAAGTACTCCATGACGCCGGTCTCGTCGTAGTCGGGACCAGCCAGCGGCTCAATGCGCGTGCTCTCCTTGCCCCCGCGCGTCGGGACAAAGAAATCCTCGGAGTTTTTGACGAAGATCCCAGCGTCCAAGGCGAAGTTGTGCCACACGTCCACGGTGATACACCCTGTGTCCTGAGTGTCAGATAGCCACTCCACGCTGATCACCTTGTGGTTTTCCGTCGCCGCAGTGCAAAACGCCCGCCAGTCATCGTACCCGGCCTGCTGCACAAACGACCGAAGGTTGTGCACGTCAAAGATCGTGCGTTTCCTGTTCGGATTCAGTGTGCGCAGCTCTTCGAAGAGCGGAGAAGACTGCACCGCCGCAGTAGCGTCGCGCATCCGAAGCGTTGGGTTCTCTTGCACCATCCTCCGCAGCTCGGGCAGTAAACCATCTGGATACTTGATCGCGATCTTCTCCGAGCGGATGGCGTTGTCGGCCTTGTGCTTCGGACTCTGATTATACACGATGAGGTGACGCCCAGAGTTACGCGCTCGGTTGCGTCGGGCGATCTCCCCCGGGTGATCCTTGGCCCACTTCCGCACCCGCCTGACCAGCGCACCGGCATGCCGCAATCCGTGCTCGGCCGGGCTCACTACTTCCAGGTTCTCCGGGTAATTGTTGCGCCGCCGTTCGTCTATGTGGTGCACTATCATCCCTGTCGGATCACCCAGGTATGCCTCCGCCACTAGCCGGTGCGTCTGCCCCAACGCCTTCCACCTCTCAGTGCCGCGCTCGCGGTGATCTTGGTGCACAACGTACTCGTATCCATTGTTTGCAATGCCCCGGTAGAGCGGCATCACGGAATCGCCCGGCTCCAGGAACTGTGCCTCCTTGTATGTGCCGTTTCGAAGAAGGAACTGGTGATCAGGAGTCGCGACTACCTCTTGGCAGTTGTCCAGGGTCACGCGCACCACTTGGGCAGTGCGCCGCGTGACGCCTGCCCACGAGATCTTTCCAGGCTTCACGTGCTTTGTCTCAGGATCGATGGAGTACACGTAGTTCTGCACCCCGGCCTCGTGATCCATGATCAAGTCGCGCAAGGTGCGAACCGTGCTGTTGAGCAACGGGATGCGTGTGTCCAAGGAAAGGCACATTTCAAGCGGGTTGAACCGGAAATCGATCTTACCAGTGGCCGGGTCGACGATCCGCTTCTTCTTGTAGCGCCGCCGCACGTCATCGACCAGCGCCTTTGCCTCGCGCGGGGGGATCTCGCCAGTGTCCACGTAGAACGCGAAGCGCCCCGGCGCCTTGGTGAGCTTCATCACCAGCGAGTTGTCCTCCAGCATGAGGATGCGCTTCCACACCCAGCGCACAGCATCGATCATGCTGAACCCGTAGAGGGCGCGCATCTGCTTCCCGCGCATGCGCCAGTGCACCACCTCCCACGGCTCGAAGAACACCAAGCCGCCCGCCGCCTCGCGATCTTTGATGCGCTGCAGATCCTCGCTGGTGCTGATCGGCACCGAGAACATCCCGGTCGGATCCTGCACGAAGCCCACCAGCTCGCCACGGTCGTTCACGATGCGCCGCACCGTGGGCGGCGGCAGCCAGTTCAGGCCCAACACGCCGCGATCGTTCACTACGATCTCGGCCATTGCGTTCCCATATTTACAGAAGGTGCGCACTGCGGCCCAGAGGTCGTCTTCAATGCGGATCCGGCGATCCAGCATGTCGTTGATGATATCGCGAACGATCTTATCCTTGGAGGTAGCCCAGATCACACGGCCATGCACCGCGTCAGCCACCGTGGCGCTGTCGGCGTACACGTCGAGGGCCGCCGAGATCAGCTCCGTGTCGTCCATGTTCTCGTAGTCGGCGTACCGCAGCAACAGATCCGAGTCGACCGCGAGCATGGTGGCCAGCTGCTGGTAGGGCGCGGACAGGCCGGTGTCGAGGTTGGAGGGGAACACGCGGGGCATAGCGCCCTCGCCAGAGTTGCCGCGAGCCAGGGTGGTTACCTGCCCCGTGGTCTGCCGCCGGAAGAACCGCGCGATGCTATCCCGCCAGCCCATGAGCCCTCCACCAGCAGCAGCGAACACGTGTGCGCTTGTCGCCCTCAGTCATCGTCGCCCCCGAAGTAGATCGGGGCCAGCAGCTCATCGCTGCGCGTCGCCCGCGTTGCCTGCCGCACTTCGCTCACGTCCACCTGCTCCAGGGGCACCAGCGGCGTCACCCATTGGTGCTCGTGCGCCACGATCTCCCCCATGGGTGTATCAGCATCCGCTCCCCACGGCAAGCGAGCCGCCCGCTGAGATAACCCGAGGACCACACCAGCAACGCTATCAGCGCAGTCCTTGGTACTGTGACGGGTGTGGTCCACCTTGCCCTTGATCCGGTCGTACTCCAGGGCGCGCAGCTCGCCCAGCAGGATCGGGTAATTGTAGTACTCGATGCGCCGCTCGTAGATGGCGCTCTTGAGCGCGTTGTAGCCATCCATCGAGGTATCCAGGGAGAGGATCTCAGCGTGCACGCCGTGCCGCCGCAGTTGCTGGTGCATCTCCACGTACATGTAGGTGTCCGTGGACACGCCCGCAATCGGGAAGCCATGAGCCTGCAACGCGTACACGAGGTTGCGCAGGTCCGGCAGGTAGATCTGCTCACCAGGGGGCGGACGAATTGCCAGCATGGCCTCGATGATGAAGTGGGGAGCCACGTCTTGGTAGCGGTTGCCGTCGCCGTCGCGCCGCACCACTTCAACGTACCGATCGATCCTGCCCATGCAAAATCCCGTGCTATCCCCAGAGATCGACACGTCGATGTGGACCCAGCGGGGGGCACGCGGCGCCTCCCGTGGAACCCACGCCTCCTCAGTGAAGCCGCCTGGCAGCCGACGTTCCACCGGTCTGCACAGGTACTGCCAGTCCCATCCGCCCGGGCTGCCCGAGATCCAGGTCTCGGCGCTGAACGGATGGCGGCGATCCTTCTGCACGCAAGAATCGATGGCCTCCACCCGCTGGAAGAATGCGCTGATGGCCTGTGTGCTGATGCCAGCGATGTCGCGCAGCGAATCCTCCAGGTTGCCCTCGAAATCATCGCGGTACTCAGCAGGCACCTCAATCACCCACGCCTCGTGCTCCTCCAGATACTCATCGTCCAGCGCATCCACCTCCTCTGGCGACAGGATGCGGCTGCGCAAGCTACTGTGGGCGCACAGCACATGGAACACCTCCCCGCAGAAGAACTCTTCTGGGCGAGCTGACCACTGCGAGTGCTCCAGCACGTACACGTCCGGATCATCCGCCGCCTCCCGGATCTTGCGCTCAGTGAACGAGTCCACCGTAGCAGCAGACGAGGCCAGCACCACCATCCCGGGGAGGTCGCCCGCCACCCGCTGGAAGCGCGACTTGATGCGGCGCACCAACGACCGGTACACCTTCTCCACGATATCGAAATGGGCCGCCGTCAGCTGCTTGCCCAGTGTCTGCTGGATTTGCTGGGCGTTGCGTTTGGGAGGGAAGTTGGTATTGTGCACCACACATCCGTCAGCCACGAACGTGCGGCAGGTAGTCTCGATGCTGTAGGTCTGCTCCGGGGGAAGCAAACAAACGCTCGTCACCCGATCAAGGTGGAACTCGGGGGGTAGGTCGGCAACGCGCAAGCACTCGGGACGGCATCCCCCAAGGGCGCGACCGTCCGCATGGTCCGGACCCGCACCCGCTTCTGTCGCACTCCCTCCATGAACGCCTCCGTCACGAAGGGGCCGGTCCACACGCTCGGCAGCGGCTTCGAGTTCAGAGACAGCAGGAAAGGCATGCACCGCTCCTGGGCCCACGCCCACAGCGCCAGCACCCGCGCACGATCCCGCGCCTTGTAAAAGCTCGTCTGCGACTTCGCCTCGACCAACACTTGCACCCCGTCGTCTCGGGTCACCAGAAAATCCGGAACCGTGAGGCGCCGCTGCCCCGCAAGCGTGTACGGGATAAACTCCAGCTGATCCTCGCCCACGACACTGCGCACCCCCGGCGTCGCACACAGGTGCAGGGCCAGGGATTGCTCGCGTGACGACCGGCATGGCACCGTCCCGCCACATGGCGACGACACATGGAACCGGTACGTCCGCGTCCGATTCTGGATCGACCGCGCATTCCCCTCCGAAATCCGCTGCCGATCCGCATCCGTGTGCGGGTGCCCCGGCCTTCCCTTGCGCACCGCACTCATCCTTGCGCGGGCCTCTGCCGAGTGATGTTGTCCCTTCCGCGGCATCGTCTACCCTCCAGACCGTTTCGTCCCCGACCTGCACCGCAGCCGTCGGCACGTAGATCAGGGTGTCACCGCGCCGCACCAACACCGGGTGGTCTGGAGAAAGTTCCACGGCGCGAGGCGAACACGTGTTCGCAGCTTCGAGGCGCACCAAGGGTTGCACCGAGGACGCGCGCATCCGGAACGGCACCCAGTGCCGCTGCCCAGTTGTGTGATCCAGTGCTTCCACCAGTAATCCATCGCGCGCATCCTCTCCAGCGTCCCAAAGATCTCCGACCGACCGCACCTCAAAAGTGGCACCGTTTTGCACAGTTAGCAAGCATTTTTTACCTACGCACTCATCACAGATAGCGGCCACGACGGCCTGCCCGATGGCCCGCTCCGCACCATACGAACCCACCGTCACCGAGATGTTGTTGGGAAACAGAGTGTAGTCGGTGGAAAACTTGGGCGGGAACCGCGCCATGAAGTAGGGCGACAGCTTGATCTTGTCGTCCACCGCGGTCTTGAGCACCGCCCGGCAGATCGGCAGCGACTTGCTGACCAGCATCAGCACCATCTGCGTGCCAGCCCCCACGCCGAACGTGGTCTGCGGGTTCTTCAGGCAGCTCAACTCGTACAGCAGTCGGCAAAAAATTACACTGGCAACAAACGTCTTTCCATATCCGAGGCTGCCTGCCAGTAATACCTCCCGGTACGGAGCAGAGAACAGGTTGATCAGTACATCCCGCAACTTTGGATACAGCGTGGTCATGGAGTCGCCAAGGTAGAAGGGGTCCTCTAGAAACTGGGCCATCGGCACCGGGATCGTGTGGTACAGCCCCTCCTCTAACTCCCGGCCCATGGCGGCCGCCACTTCTAAATCCCCCTCGACCAACAGCGCATCGAACAGCTGCTTGGCCTCCGGGGGCAACCCCGCCAGCGAATCCTTCACCGCCCGCGTGTCGTCGCCCACCGTGCGCTCGCTGCGCCGACGCCCGTCCTTGCCCACCCGGATCACGGCGCCCCCCCAGCACCAAGGGGGGAACCCAGCGCACACGTGTTCGCTCTAAAGACCGAACGATCGCCGGTCGTCTCCTGCGGATTTTTCGCAGTTTTCTGTGAATCGTTCGGCATCACTGCCAATCTCCGTCGTCCTGTTCGGCCAGCAGGTCGATCTCGGCCTCCACGGGCTCCCCGTGGTCGTCCTCGGCCGCCACGGCCACCGGCGTGGGCGCGCACAGGCCGTCCACGGTGTCCAGGTCCGTCCGGCCCGCCAGGCGCATGATCCGCTTCAGCAGGCCGAGCACCTGCGCGCGCTGCACGGGATCCGCGAAGGCGCGCGCCGCCCCCTCACCGTAGCGGTCCTTGATCTCCTGCAGCCGCTCCGCGCTCACCGTCAGCGTCCCCAGGTCGCGCGAGCCGGTCAGGCCCAGGTCCATTTTGATCTCGTGCATCCGGGCCACCAGGTCGATCAGCGACTTGGCGTGCCGGTCCACGTTGGGGTCAATTACCCCCGTCCGCCGCTCCATCCCGTGCGCTAAATCCAGCCGGTACAACAGAACCTCGTACGCCCGCTCCAGGCGGCGCAGGTCCTCCAGCCGATCGTTGAATTCGCGCTGCGCCTTCACCACCAGGTGCGGGAGCCGCGGCGCGATCAAGTCCGCCGGCACCACCTCGGCGTGCATGAACAACCGCAGGTCCTCCGCCAGCGTCGCCCGGGGGATATCCGTGCTCTCCCCCTCCTCCTCCTGCACGTACCGCGCGATCTCCGGCATCGGGTACCCCGCGCAGATGCGCTCGTACACCTCCTGGAAGCACCGCAACCCCTTCACCCGCTTGTGCGGCACCCGCGCCAGCGACTTCCCCTTGCGCCGCCGCCCCACACCACGCTGCGCTACCACCACACACCCCCCAGCACCAAGGACGCACACACGCCCACGCCGTTTGTCCAGCACAAAAATTCCCGCGCCGATCCGCCATTGGTGCCGATGCCGCTTGGGCCGCTTGGGCCGCGGGGGCCGCGGGAGCCGAGGGGGCCGCGGGGGAGGATAGCGCTGGGTCGGATGCTGCCTGGTCTGATTCCTTTTGGGCTGTGGGAGGATCTACGTGGGATCGTTGGTAGCGCCCAAGGGTAGGAGGAGGGGGGAGGGGTGGGATCGGGTGGGAGGACGGGCAGTTGGGTGTAGATCGTCAGGGGGGGAAA